>NZ_JBHTLT010000127.1:0-54653 GCF_042679045.1 Sporosarcina contaminans
CCACCTGTTCTATTTTAGGGACTTATTGGACAGCCCCTTTGATTTTTTTGAATTAATAAGCGACAGATAAATTTGATTCTATTAATGTTATTTACGACTATATAAGACAAGCTGAAAGGCGATAAAGTCTTCATGTTTAAAGCTTGGGAAGTCTTTAAGGATCTATGCACTTAATCAGTAAATTACGTGAAGACTCTGCTTTAATCTACTTGATCTTCTTGATTTCTCTCCAATTCTTCAACCCTTTTTTCAAGCTTACTTACTTTTGAATCGGTAAGGCCGATCGAGGAAAGCAAAAAAGTAACAACAGCTGCGGCAAATACCAACCACCACATAAAAGCACCTCCAATGTATTATTTTATTGTATTAAATCTTCTTGGTTAACAATTTGATGTGACCACACAAACTTCCAAGAAACAAGAGTTTGAAGGTGTTTAAAAACATAGAGCAATAAGCAGATAAAGAGTAGAAGTTGTGAAACTTATGTTCAAATCCCCCAACGACTTATGTGTATTTGCAAGGAAGATTTCATAAAAACATCTCGTCCAATTTTTGGACACGATGCTTTTTCGTATATTAAACACAAATCAAGTTCAACACTCAATAGTATTGGACGAATCTTATGTCTACGTTTTACATTTCCCGTATTTCCGTACTATTTCCACATACTTTAATTCAACATAAATATTAAAATCAACAGTCATTTTTACTTCCTCAAAATTACAAGCTTCTAAAAAAAAGAACCCTTCTACATTAGGGTTCAAGTCGTGTCTTTATAATGGAGCATAGGGGGTTCGAACCCCTGACCTTCACACTGCCAGTGTCCAAGGGTATTATTTTATATAGAATTCTATATAGCACAATGGTTGATTTAACAACATCTTAAGATGATTATACCACATCATGGAGCTTTAGAATATTTTATATCTGTCGGCAAAATGTCGGCAAAATGTCGGCAGACTGTCGGCAACAAAAAAGAGGGTACAGTCGCCCCCTCTTTTTTACATGCTATGTACTTTAATGATATCACTCACAGGTATGTTATCTTTTCCATATGGACCCTCGACTGAAATTAGACCTCGAATAGGATCAAGCGCTACAATCTTCCCTATATATGTATCGGTTCTTCCGCTACTCCAAACAGTAATATTAGAGTCTGTCTCCATCTTATATGCCCGCTCTAACTCTTCCTGCAGGTCCTGTAATTCCCACTCTGTTAATTTAGGTCGTTCTATGTATTCGTTTTCCTCCTGTAATGCTCTCAACATTTGTATATGTTCCGGCAGCATCATTGCTGTCCACTTGATGATGCCTCTATCACGATTTTTGTCCATCATACAACATAACGCTCCTTTTTCATGATTGGAACGAGTGCTAAAACATTATCAATTGAAAATGTACGTTTAGATTTGCGTAAATAACAGTATGCCCTGAATGACGCTTCCCCTACCTGCAGGACTTTTATTTTTCTTTTGCTAATGGATCCGTCTGCTGCCATGTACATCATTTCCAAAACCTCTCCGTAATCTACTGACCTTTTCAACGTTTTTTAGCACATGTGTCCCTCCTTATCCTCATTATAGGGAATGAATGTTCGTATGTAAAGCAAAGAAAAAAGCACCTCCATTGAGATGCTTTTATTAGAAATTAAACTGTAGCCAATAATTTTTCATTTACAATTCGTTTCGATTCGAATTCAAAGCGTTGTCTGATCATTTCATTGATATGCTTGTTTGTGTTGATGAATCGAAGATGATTTTTGATATATTCGAAGCCGAAAGTGTTCATCAACTCAATTAGTGCAGTGTTAGTAAAACTTGAAGTTAAACTATTGACACCTTTAAAAGATAGCACTACTGTCTCCCCACTTTTCAAGGCCCTTTTCAAAACGTCTAAGATGACTTTTCCATCTTCGTTGGAGTAACAGCGTTCTACATGATCCAAGACATTGATCACCATACGAACTCCTCCTCTTCCTCGTATTTGTCCTCTTCGAGTAATATCTCTGTATCAATATTGATATCTAAAAAAGTTCCTGGATAGAACCCCGAAGAGACTTTTGACGACAATTCAATCTTATCATCACCAAGATAGGTTTGCAATATACCATACCCCGAATGAATATTCACAGTGCCGTTTAGACCTTTTACCACGTTACTAATCAATGTGTGTAATCCTGCCCCCATATTTCTAGGAGTGGTTCTGGAAGATACACCTTGTTCAATTGCCATCTCTAAAGCGGCGGCGTCATCTGCGGCAGGATTTATTCTACGTATGTTTTCTGGAATTCCAATACCAAAGTCAGCGATACTAATTGTTACTTTGTTTTTGCTCGGAAAGTGCTGTGCGTATATACAACCTATGTTCTCCGAGGAGTGATCTACAATGTTGTTAAATATTTCACCCATACACATCTCTATGTTTCCTAAGGTTGAAATTTTAACATCTAAACACATGGCTAACCATGGTATAAAAGAAACCGAAAGCCAATGATGGCTATTTTCGTAAGTGACTTTTTGCAATGGAATAGTAGTCGATCTAACTCTTGAGCTTTCCTTTAGCTTCTTACCAGTATATGTTAAGAAAAACTCAGAGTCATCGAGATACTCTATTGGACACCATTTTGCAAGGCCAAAAACCTCTGGAATTCTTATACTAGTATCGGTACCCATTTTCAGTAGCCATTCAAACAAATTTCCTAAAGTTGTAATTCCTGCTGGCTCAATAAATCCAAGTTGCGAAAAATCAAATGTTATTTTTTCACTTTTCGGCAACTTGTTATCATTAATAACATTTGACATTAAATCATTAATGCAGTTTCTATCCAGCCTGTACGGAAGTGTAATATCCATAGCTTTTCCCCCTTTTTCTCTAAGTTTGAGGAGACACAACTACATATGCACTGTTTTTACATATAATCTAAAAGACACAAAACAAACTCCTCACTGTATATCTTTCTTCACAGTTTCCAAAAACCCTTCTTAAAGTATGTATATAATTCCACAAAATAAAAGCGCTCTCATCCAATTAAGGACAGGGCAATTTTACTACACTGTTCAAGCAAACTCAATATGTATTTCCAAGTTCCAACCTTGTTTACACTCACTGCACAGCCCATGCCCCCAAACCGTGCTGTCATATCTGATTCCATGTAATTCAATTCCCGATTTTAAGCAACCCGGACATTCGCTCCCTTTGATTTCTTCGGTCAGGAATTCTAACAGATCGCGGCTGCCGTCATATTTCACTCTGAAACTACACATGTCTTTAATGCAAGGATCGCAGATTGGAAGCTCCCATTCTTCTATCACTTCCGCGTCACATACAATGAATTGATGATCACAAACCAAACAATGTACATTGCTCTTTTCCATATTCAACATATTTTTCCCTCCCATCGACCTACTTCGATAGGCAGGTATATAACTCCTCCTTTATAAGCAAACAAAAAAGCCTAATCCGATTAAGGACAGGGCTTTTATTTCATTTTAAAACTCTTTGTATTTTCTATAAAATTACAAAATAGGGTTGACTTTACATACTACGCATAGTATAATAGAAGTATAGAAAGGAGGTGAACAAGTGGAATACTTAGCAAAAATAATAGCTTCAATCATTTCAATCCTAACCGCCTACAAACTTTGGTTGACCTGCCAAAAGTCGAGGTTAGAAAATGAAAGATTGAAGCTACAAATTAAAAGAATGAGAAGGGGAGGTTAATCCCCTCTCTCTTCCCTAAGTATACCACGAAATTATGTTTTATAAAATCTTGATTATAATATGGATAGTAATTGCTGGTCTTGGAATTTGGAACCTTTTTCTCCAAAAGAAAAAACGGGCACTCATTAAAGAAAAGGAGAAATTACAAAATGAGCAATCAAACAGAAGCAAATAAGAAGTGGCAAGAAAAAAATAAGGAATATGCCAAGTATTTAAGCAACCGATCAAGGGCGCGGAGTTTTATTCGAAATCACGCAACGTTGGAGGATTTAGAGGAACTGGAAGGATTAATAGAAGCGAGAAGAGAAGATTTAGAAAATATTGATACAAATAAATAAAGCGCCCTTGTCCGCAATGGACAGGGCGCTTTTATCATTTATTAGTATCTACAATATACTTAGCAGCCAATCCCAATAGATCGGCATCTGTGATCGTGCCCTCTTTTAATTTTTGTCGCCAAGACTCATGCGCTCCTGCTTTGACAGCAGCATTGACGATGATTTCTCGCCGGGCCTTGCTGTTAAGTGTTAATTCGGTTTCAGCTTTAAGAGAGGGGCTGGAAAATTGCATTTCATCTTCCTCCTTCTGCACATCTGCTAAAAACTTTGTCCATTGCTTACTGTCAGTAACAAACGGCAAGGGACATTTCTTCCCTGTAATATCATAGTGTCGATATATTGGCAGCACACCGAATTGCTTATACAGTTTTTGAATGACAAGGATTGTCCGTTTGATTGTGTCAGGATGTATAGTTCCATCCTTTTCCATGCACATTTCAATACCGATAGAATTGAGATTAGCGTTTCCTCCGGGATAGTATGCCGCTGTCGCTTTCAAAGAGTGAATCAATGGCCCTACCTTACGTTCATTGGCATGAAACGCTACCTCGTTTAGCGGAATAATCTCTAACGCCTTATGCCGATCTACAAAAATATGTGCCGAAGCATAGCGTCCGCTTAAGTTGTTAAAGTACGCAAAGTGATTATCCGCAGTCCCACCATGATTGGCTGTGTAATGCACAACATACGCTTTTACAGGCAACAGTTTATAACAAGGACGACTAAACTTGTTTTTACCGATATGCTTTACTTCGTAGTTGAGGGCTATCATGTTATTTCACGTCCTTTTTCTTTTGCTCCAATTCATCATCAACCTTGCTACCGATCAATTCCTCTTTTATTTCGTCATGAAATGATTGCTTACCCGATTCAATTACCTTAAGTTTTTCTGCAAGATTGGAAGGAACTAATACATCAAGTTCCGCTAAGTTTTCTATAATAGATAAAACTTCATTGGCAATATAAAAAAGCACTGTCGAAAAGACAAGCGCCCCTTGCAAGTTGAGTATTTGATCCATAATGTTTGCAACAATGATGACTAATAAAACAAGCAACTTTCTCGCATAGCCGAATAAACTTTTTCGACTCCATAAATTTTGATTCTTTGCTGCCTTAAAAATGCCAGTGATTATGTCAATGAACATAAGTAGCATCAAGAAGTGCAGAAACTTTACTCCCCCAAATAAATACATGTGTACTATTTCTAAATTTGTCAATTCAACGCCTCCCATTTTGTTCACTCCTTATGATTTTAGGTATTAAAAAAGAACGCCCGTGTGGACGTTCAAAAAAACACTCACATGCCTGCTGGTTTATTTTGAATAGGACTTTTAATGACTTCTTTGACTGATACCATTTTTACATCATTGCCTTGGAAACTGTAATAAATTCCATTTGAGCCTTCAAATCTATAATTAGCGCCCCTGTTAATTATTGCATGATCTTCTGGTTCGCCGCCCTCTACAATCTTTTCGGCAAAGATACTGTCAGTCAAATGATACTTAACATTATATTTCTTCATGTATATCCTCCCTTCTATCTTCCACAATTCGACAGAAGGGAGGATATACCCTTCTATTTACCTTCTTTTTCGACCTTGTGCTCAATCTCCCCTACTCAATTCCACCTTTCTATGTAAAAATGAACATAGAAAGCGAGGTGATTATCATGGATGATAAACTTACAGGTAGAGAAAAATGGGACATTACTGTACAAACAGGTTTACAATTAGTTCCGTATGTCGGAGGAGCTTTAGCCACTTCCTATTTTTCTGTAAAACAGGAAAAGCGATTCAAACGTCTCGAATCTTTTTACCAAGAATTATCCTTACAGATTTCAAGGTTGGAAAAGCAACTTCCTTCATTCGAAGTACACGACAAAGATAGTCTCATTGCCTTAATAGAACGTATAAACGATGAAGTTGAAAGAGAATCTTCCAGATACAAACGAATTTACTTGAAGAACTTTTTTGTCAGTATGTTGCAAACGCCGACTGTAACACAAAACTATGATGAGAGACAGATGCTACTGGATACTTTGACATCAATTACTTTCTTGGAATTTCATATCCTATTGAGCATATCCGATCAGCATACAGGTTATGCCATCGATTTTCCAGATACTGATCCAGCCATCAGAGCAGGGGCAGTATCAAGACTTGAAATGTTAGGTTTGCTACATGCCACTTACATTGCCGAAACAAGAACCGGAAGCAGTCCGGTTAGTAAACACATATTAGTTTCTAATTTTGGAACAAAGTTTATTAATTTCTGCTTAAACATTGATGAACCCTAATCCTCAGGGTTCTTTCTATTCAAGACAAATAATATTACAAATGAAAATGCTATGAATGTTCCCCAAACATACCAATATGTTATCAAATGCTGTACTAACGTCAATTCAAAAAAGTCTTTAAAGAAATTCATAGTATCAGCCACTCCTTTCATTTCTCCACTTCCGCAGCCAAATACTCCGCAACCGGAATCTGATAGTGTTCAGGCACTTTAGTAATTTCCCATCCTCCGGCTTTAACGAGGAGAGCATAAACAGGAATCATATATTTATGGACCATCACTTAGCACCTCCCTTCTCTTCCAGCTTTTCTGTTAACATATCAATCTGCTCCTGCATGCCAGCCATTGCCTGCAGTACAATGAGCAAGTTCGGGTCAATTTGTGTTTCCACATCATCCGGAAACATAGGCTCCAAAGGACCAAGTGTCCCGTCTTTTTGTCTACGTCTAATCATAGGCACACTCATTGTAATAACGCCCCCGATACTTTAAATATTGGTTTATCCCCTGTCCACGAAATTTTGATTGCAATATGTTCTTTAGGTTCATCAGCCTTCCACTTCCAAAAGTCTTCTACGATTCCCAGCGCAATTGGAGCTGGCTCTGGATCTGACTTACTATCTTCATCGTTCAAGATCATTCTTGTAAACTGTTCTGGCTCGGTTCCGTTCGTCATGCTGATCTCGACTATAACTTCTTGTGATTCATCCCTTTCAATCCACAAAGAAAGCCTTTGAGCAGAACCGGAAGGAGGTACAATGATGTACCGCATCACGGTAGATGCTAAAGGCGTTAGGTTTGCTGATTTATTCAATTTTATGGTCCTGGAATATTTGAAATCATACGTGTCAGAGACTTCTACGACGATTGAGTTTTCTCCGTCAATTAATTTAGATAACGGAATGTCGAACGAAAACTCACCTACAGGACCGTTATGGATTTCCACGTTTATGCCGTTGTTGATCCGGTACCGGACGATTACGTCGTTATCATCCGCATCAAACGATGTACCTGTAATGGTGATTTTATCCGCATCAATCATACCGGTAACATCCTCGATCGGATTAATCGTTAACGACGGAGGACGGTTCGGCACAACGTAAAATGTACGTGTCTCAATTTCTGACTCTCCACCTTGATTGTCAGTAGCCCAAACCTCCAACGTGTATGGTGTGCCATCTCTTAACGTGTCAGTGATTGCTGTGTCACCTTTATACAACTTGCCGGACTTAAATGTAAGCTGCTCACTAAACGGAACAGGCTTGCCATCTGATAGTTTTGTTTCAATGCCTCGCGCAGTGCCACCATTAATGCGGTAATAGACGATTAGTACATCGCCAATGTCCGGTTCTAAGGCTGTTCCTTTAATCATATATGTGTCGTTTTCGTAGAGAGTTTTGTTGTTTTCGGTTTCCAATGTAATGGTCGGAACCTTATTATGTTGAATAGTAAATGTCTCAGAATATACATAATCCGAATAGACACCACTTGTGTTTTTGGCACGTACTCTAAACTCCACTGTCGTAAGTGACTTGTCATCTGTCACTGTAAATGCACGGGTCAAAGCGTTGGTATGCGACCCTACATTTTGCCATGCTCCGTCGTTATACCGGCTTTGGACCTCATAGGTGCTGATTGATGGCGCTGTGGATGCACCAAATGCAAGTGTTAGGGATTGCTTTGGCTCTAATACTGTACCCGGCGCAGGTGCTGTAAATGGCGCAGGTGGAGCGATGGATTGATTGACACGACTATTTCGTACGTACCAATAACCATCCGTATGGCGACCATCTAACGGATAGGTACCCTCTATTGCAACAATTCCCGACTGTACAAGAGTTCCTCTTTCATACTGTGTTGTCGATGTATTGTCCGATGCAATTTTACCAACAAAATCTACTTCAATATATTCATTGGCTTTTTTTGTCGTCGGTAAATAATAGGTATACTTTCTTAAGCCCTTTCCACCATCATAAATGTAGTAAGCAGAGCTCAATTGCGGAATGTTCTCATCTGAGCCAAAACGTCCACCTGAGGGAACATAAAGGTTGTCATTGCTATTAAATGAATACCCCTTTGTAATATCAGGACTATCAAATCGAATTGATGTATTGCCCCTATTACTCCACGGAGCATCATCATTAAAAATCCTTTTCACTACAGTATTGTACTTGCTCCAATAATACTTCGGCTTTGTAACTACAAAGGAACCACTCGTACGGTATTCGGATTCAAGCCCGCCGGAATCCGCCGCTTTAACACGCATTCTTAATGATGTCGCTGTTGGAATCTTATACGTTATGCTTGGCGTTGATGTTTCGCCTACTTTTGAATACGAACCACCATTGACAGACGCTTCCCAAATGTACTTAGAGAGATTGCCTTCTGCATCCGAAGATGCTCCGACAGAAAAGACTTTTGAATCACCGATTTCGAGTTCTCCGGTTGGTTGCGTAAATGCTCCGGGTGTTGTTGGAGCAGTGTTTTTAAGCTCTCGCTCTATCGTTATAGTTATTGAGTGGAATGCATTAAAACGTAAAACTTGAGAACCCACACCTACTATAATGGATCCAAGTTCAGCTCCCGAAGAACTAACAGTAATCCGCGTGCGGTAAAGATCCAGATTGTATCCCAGATATAGTTGACCTTGATAACCCATAGTAGGGTTGATTGTTCCAAAAGAATAATCCAGTACCCCGTTAGTAGCATCTCTTATGCTAATTATTGAGAAAAGATCAATATACCTATTGTCCTCTTCGGGTTTGAGGGTTTCTCTTTTTACAAACTCCCAAGCCATCTTATATCACCTCCACTTCCGAAATTGAATAAGTACCCCAGCTACCTCGACCCATCCGGCCATCTTTAATTGCTGCATTACTCCGTGCAATGACAGCACCCTTGACGTAATCATTAACCAAAGGTTGTACGGTAATCGTAGATGCCGTAACGTCTGTAATTAACACGTCCTCGCTGTTGGTGTCATCGTAGATTGTTACCTCTGTAAACGGCTTAAATCCGTCTGTCTTATCGACATTTAGGACCGTAGTTCCTGCCGATCGTGGAGCTGTTAGGACTGCTCGGGCTGTTTGTCTCACCAGTTTAGTAGGTTCTCCATCAAATGTATCCGCAAACGTGCCGCTATTGCCCGGGGCTTTGCCTTCCAATTCCAATTGGATTTTGATACGTAGGAGCTCATTGTCATGGCTGTCTAAACGTTCATGCGCTTTAGCAATCCCCTGCTCTTGATGGTTCTCCCGCTCGGCCGAGTGCCGTGTTCCGACCTGTAGCCGTTTATATTTCGGAATTGGCTCCTTTGTGATCGGATGCAATATGATATTTCCATACGGACCTGTTTCGTAAACGATATTCCCCTGTTCATCGCGCTCGGGGATCGGTTGATTAAATTCATCTAGTTCGAGGATGTCATCCAACCAATGAAACGGCACATAAACATATGGTTCAGCCACTCGTAATTCCCTCCTTTATCTCCAATTGAAAAAAGAACGTGACCATCAGTCCGTCCTCTCCCTTTCGGATATCCATAGTTTTTTCACGAATCCGACGTCCGTGTTGATCGTGGATGTATGCATGCGTAACATGGCCGGATTCGGATTCGAGATACACAAATTTCTTGAGTGTATTTCCTTCGATATACGATGACGGATGAATTGGATAATCATGCTTTGTTCCATCAATGGTGACTTTTGCTCCGACCATGAGCCGGTCCCAAAATTTGAGTGTTTCCTCTTGCAACAAATCCATTTATTATCCTCCCTCCGAACAATAAAAAGTCCCGGTCACTGGATACGGGACTTGGTAGCTGTATGTTTTTGTGTCGGCTTCTGCTGTCGCTCTGGATGCTACGCCGTTGATTGGAGCAGTATGGAATGTGCCTGTGACTGGGTAGGGGACGGGGAAGGTGTATTGTTTTGCATTAACAATAGCGACAACCTCGTCGATTATTGCGGCATAATATATCCGCACCCCGGCCGACTTCACTCGTTTCATAAGATCATACGGGATTTCACCTGCTTCCTTGCCGACATTAATGATTAATGAAGCCGGCTCCCGTAGAAAGCTGTCCCAGCCTTCCTCAATGTTTACGAATCCATCACCCATGTAAGCTGTCAAAATGGCGTTCAATGATACAATGTCGCCCTCTGACATATTCACGATGTATTGTATCTTAATCATTTTCCGATAGGTCTCGTCATCAAATGAGCCGCGACTGATCCCCTCGTCTTTTCCTAACCGGTCAAGTCCTGCCCCCTCTGCTTGATCAACGTCCCAAAATTTCTGAATGGTTTTATACAGGTTGCCATTCTCTTCAATATGCTTTGCGACAAGCGATAGAGCTTTGTAGTTGTTACTGTCAGGTGTCTTTTTGTAATGAGATGGAAGCCGTTTGAGCAATAAATCAAGTGACAAGATCAATCACCTCAATTTTCGAGAAATCCGTCTCGGCGACTTGTGCAAACCCGATTTCCAAATTTTCTTCAAGAAAAACAAAACCATCAAAGGACAGGGACACCTTCGCATCTTCGACTCCTTCAACTCGGAAAAGTTGTGCTTCCAAACGAGCCAGTACGACGTCTTGACTCATTCCTAGGCCATTATGCACTTCCTCCAAACCCGGTCCGCCGATGTATCGTACAATCTGCTCTTTGACCAAATCATCGCCGTTCAAAGGATATGAAGATCCCTTCTTGATCTGCGCTTTAACGTAAACTTTTAAGGACTCAGCATAAGTGAAACCGATTTTCTGCAGCTTGCCCTTAGAGTCTTTTACTTCTACAAGAGTGGAACCATAAGCCTGTATACCACCCGCCTTGGCTTCAAGTATTTTCTTCGCAATGTCCTCTTGATTGCCACCAAGCACGATCGTTTCAAATGCTTTAGGAGGCACGCCCCTCGGATTGTATTCCATCGTGTCATTGTCATCTACGATGCAGGATCGGACTCCTTCAACTTCATCCATGACGCGAGCCTCGATAGATTCGCTTCTACGACGGCCAGCTTTGCCGAGAGACTTGTAATAACGTTCCTGCAACTCTGCATCAGATTCCTCGTCTTGTCCATTCCGGAATGGGGTTGGATTCGTTACCGACTTGAACCCAGGGACTGGATTGATAATCTTCGTTATTTCGGCTGCACCTACGTTACCAATTCGTCCGTATTCTAATGCCCGGACCTTTACTGTGTAGACACCATCGGATGCTGCTTTAATAGGCTCCATCGTCTCGAATAAGACTCCGTAGGGAGTGCCGACTAAAGTGCCTGTCGGAATATCCGCCCCTCGTTCAAGTGTAAGTTGAACGTTGTCCGAGGCTTTCAACCACTCTTTCCTCTTAATCACCCGCTTGACGTTCTGCTCAAGCGCCACACCTTCCGATGTATCGACGAACCGGCTATTATAAACTTCTTCCGCTGTCTCAGCCTCTTCCGCCCGCGCATAAGCAATAAGGGAGACGAACTTTCCAAGCGCCGACCGCTCAGATAAATTAACATCCTCTCCCCAAAGCTGACGGGCCTGCTCACTCATTTCCTCGAAAAAATCAATGTACCGTTTGCGTTTGAATCCTGCTGAAGTCAACATCTATTACACCCCCTACTATGCCCTTAGCTGTCCGTAGCTGTAGTCCGATTGTTAGTTTTCGTTTGATTCGATTGAATGCATAATCCACTTTAATGATTTCCGTAATTCTTGGCTCTTGATAAATTGCATCGTAGATTGCCTGGACGATTTCTCTTTCCGAAAACCGTTTCTCTTCAACTACGTATCTTCGAAAACCGTGGTCCTCATTTAAAAACCATTCTCCCACACGTTCATATATCAAATGTTTGATATTCTGGATCAGTTCATCATCTTCTTCTATCATTTCAAGCGTCCAATCTCCCACACTGTTGATCTCGAAGGTCTTCATCATCCACCACCCCTTGAATCCGAAGTAGTAATGACCCCTCCTGCTGTAAAATTGATGTCTTTTTTTGAATTAATACTAATATTTTCAGTGGAATCCATAAGAATTTCACCTGTTTCCATAAGGACAAACTTCGCGGTCAAATCTTTATTCGCGACAATGAGATCTCTCTCATGTTCAGCAAAACCGGCAGGGAGTGTAGTCAAATAATCTGAGATACCGCAAAGGATGATTGCGTTATCCTTGTCGTGCTGTAGCTCTGACGGATCTCCTCCGCCGTATAAAACCGGCTCAATATCCTCTTTTGCAAAGACGACAATCACCTTGTCACCGACTTGATACGGCGGGCGAATGATAAAACCGCCAGTCTGCTGCGCTCCGATCGGAACACTCATAATCAGCGATTCTTCTTCTTCAAGCAATTTGATGTCAGCCTTCATTTCCTGCAAATCAACGGTGACTAATTCAGCGATTGCTGAAGTGTAAAGTTCGCCAACCAAACCGCCTTGCTTTCGATTGAAATATTCCTCAATTGCACTCAATCAATACACCTCAACTTCCGTGTAGAAACTGTTCCCTTCACAATAATGCCGACCTTTCACGACTCGGAAGGTGCCGGTTACCACTTTAGATTGTAGAACGATGATGGAATCGACCGTTATTTTATGATTCAACAACATCTTGACCTTCCAGCCAACCCGGGTCGATTTCTTTTTCGTTTTCTTATTCGTTACCTCTGACTCAATCCGTTCCGGAACGTCAATCAAACCCGTATCTTTATTGATGACGAAGCCGGTGTTGTCACCCTTCTTAACATCGCGAATATATATTTTCCCTCGGTTGATGTGCATCTTGGATTTCGTGTCTTTAACAACCGCTTTAATCAATGAACTGACATTGCCTTTCAGAGTTTTACCTTTTCGGTAAACGAAGTCTTGTACTGGCGAAAAATCACCTATCCCCAGTCCTGCTTCCTGAATCAAAAATCGTAGAATCGTAGATGATGTAGTGCCTGGGGAAAATGTTTTGTTAACCTTTTTTGTCAGATACAAGCCATGACGATCTACGCCTTCAATTTCAGTTATCTTGTCAACGCCGTTCCACGTTGTTTGCGGATTCTTGACTACACCTTCAAAGATAACCCCAAAATCATTGCCGTAACCGGCAGACAAGAGTACGGGGCTATTCTGCTTAATGCCAGCGATCGTTTTGCTCGATAGGTTGTAGACTTTGATCTTTGTCGTATTGATTTTCTCAGAATCATCAAACTCAGAATCAAAGTAAATAGTAAGAGGAGGCTCCAGTAGCTTCCCCCCGGCCTCCAATCGTATCTTTCTTATGAATAAATCCATAGGTATCACTCCGGATCAAAAACATATAAATAGACCGTTTCGTTCAGGTTGGCGTAAGTGATACGCTTTTCCATGCTCGATCGGTCTTTCGGGATAATTGTTACTTTTGGCAACTCTATATTTACCAAGCCATCAAACAACGGCCTATCCAATATGAGCTTCTCACCATACACCAACGGTTTATCATTTTTGTATAAATCTACCGTAAAGAAATCAAAGCGCCCGTTATAATGCATCTCGATCGTAAATTCTTCCTCACCTAGATCGATTTCAAAACTATATGGTATTTCATCTTTTTCGATGTCGATATAGTTCATATCATCACCCTATCCGCATTAGACCCTAAACCGCCACTCGGAGTTTTTGTCTTCGGTTTTGATGTAACCTTTTTAACTGGTGTTTTATTTACCGATTTCCTTACAGTTTTCTTTCCGGCTTTAGTGACTGCCTTAACCTGTTTTTTAACAGGTACGCTGACTCGAATGACATTCGGCGCTTTTGCCATTCGTACTTGTTTTAATGTCATTGTAAACGTGTAGCCGTCCTTTATATCCTTGTTCTTTTTAGGCTTGAAGGAAGTGATGAGGACGGTCTCCAAACGACTTCGATAATTATAGTTAAGGATTTCACCTTTTTGACGATATTCCCGCAACTTTAGTAATTTCTCATCGCTCGGATCTATAATAACTCCACTAATGTTTAACACTATTGGATTGTTTTCAATATGGTCTGTAATCTGTTCTCCATCCTCGAGAGCATGATCTGTCGTCGAAGATGATTCATCCAGATCTTCGTCTTCGATCACATCAATTAATATATCACCAAGATAAGGCAAGCCTCATCACCTCCTACCCCTCTGTTACTGCGTTAAGACCAGCAAAAATATTTTCTACTTCTCGTCGGACTGCACGTGCGATGTCTTCGGCGTTATTGCCACTAATTTGGAAGATGAATTGATTGGAATTAGATGCGCCCGAATTTCCTCCGGATGGTGTTCCGCTAGCGCCGCCTCCTCTCATATTCAAGACAGGCTTATCGCCCTGCTCTTGCAAGATTCCGGCAGACCTTAACGCCTTTGATTGTTCAGCTGTAAGAACTGCTTCATCCTTATGCAGATTAGCAGCATAATTGTCATGTGGCACTCGTGCTAATCCTGTAGCATGCGAGCCATCAAATTGGAGTACACCGTTGCCACCCATCCATTTCGGCATGCCAATTTTAGGCATTTTAAAACTTTTTGCGACATCGGAAAACAATTGGAATTTCTCGACCGCCCATTCAATAGCCGAAGCGATTTTATCGAAAGCCCAAATTATACCATCCAATATCGGCTCAATAACGAACCATGCAGCTTCAATTACTACTCCGATAACCGGAATCAATGGTTTCACAACGTTGTTAACAAGAAAGGTTACCACGTCAATAATAACGCTGAATAACGATTTTGCTATTCGTAATATTGGATTAATAATGTTAAACGCAGTTTCGATAATGCTTGAAACAATAGGCATCAATGGAACAATAACGTTATTTACCAATACCATAACAACGTTCTTTATCAATCCAAACGCCTTCCCAACCATTTCAAGTATCGGCTGTACAAATTGGAATACGTTAGCAATAATGTTACCTGCCATCGGAAGCAATGGAAGAATGACGTTTTGAATAAGTGTTGAGATCACTTCTCTTATAGTTCCGAAAATCTCTATAGCTTTGTTAACAATCGGCGTAACAGCTTCAAAACCATATGAAAATGCTGCTTTAATCGCCGGTAATTTACCAGTTATAAAATCAATTACTGTTTTTATATTTTCTTTTATTGATTTAATGACACTAATGACCTTATCGGCTTCTTCTCTACTAAGGCCCATCTTTTGAAAAGAAACAATTCCGTTAAGTGTTCCTGCGCCGCCTTTGAATGCTTGGAAAATACCATACACAGCTGTACTTGCAGTTTTAACAACGGATCCAATCGCTTTAAATGCAGGTTTCACCTTATCGACAATCGGAAAGATGATGTCAGGCAACTTTCCAAACTGCTTTCCGAACCACGCCATCGCATTTTGAATGTGCGGTTTTGCTGGTTCGATCAACGTGGCCATCGTGGAGGAAATAGACGATTTTAAAGAATCGACCGACCCTGTCCAATTCTCCTTTGTCTTTTCCATGATTCCTGCCATCTTCGCTGTTTCGCCTGCAACTCCACTCGTGCCCTCTTGCATACCCTTTACGAGTTGATCTATTGCCTTCACTGAATCGACAGCACCACTGGATATTTTCTTTTTCATTTCATCAGTTGATATGCCAAACGTATTGGCCATAATTTTCAGCGCGGGGACGCCCGCCGATTGCAATCGATTTATTTGGTCCATGCCTAATTGTCCGGCAATCTGCATATCACCAAAAGCAGAAGCAACTTGGTTAAGACCTTCTGATCCTTTTCCGGTTGCCGCCGCCGCATCACCGATAGCCTTTAGAGTTGGTACAACCTTCGCTTCATCCATCCCAAATGCAATTAGATTTCGGGATGTTTCAGCAAGGTCCGGGAATGCGAATGGGGTTGTCTTTGCAAAAGCAAGAACATCGTCCATGAACTTTGTAGCCCTTCCTGCATCCCCCATCATCACAGTAAGCGATGTTTGCGCGTTCTCAATAGCAGATAAACGGCCCATGCCTGAAGCTGCTAGTGCACCTCCGGACAGCAACCCAAGTGCTCCAGCATATTGTTGCACCATACCGACAGCACCACGAAGAGGCGCAGTAATGAAATTGGTAACAGATGATCCAACTTTCATTGCCGCGCCACCTGCAATGCCTGGCAAAGATCGAAAGCCTCCAACAAGTTTATCTAATCCTGAACCAGCAGCGTTTTTTATCTGATTCAAACCGGATGTGGCAAATCTTCCAACAGCACTTGTTGCTGATTTACTCGCACTGCCAACCGTATTCATGGCTTTTCTTATCAATGAAAGTTCTTTAGGAATCGGTTTAGCAGCATCAGCAGTGGTTTTAAGTGCTGAACTCGCCATTCTAAATGTGCCCGTCATTTTTCGTGTTCCGGTATCGGTTTGTTTAAAAGCGGTTTTCGCTTTTTTGACGGCAGACGTTGCTGTTTTAAAGCCGGTATCAGTTCGTTTAATTTCAGAAGCTGCAGACTTCATTGTCTTCCCAACTTCTTTCACAGCGCTGGACGTTTGAACCGCTTCTGAACTCGAATTTTTAAATGCATTTTTAACAGCATCCATACTCTTGTTGACTTCCCGGACAGCCTTTGAAGCGTTATCCTGAAAAGCAATACTGACAAACATTTCTCTTAAGCTATCCACTATCTACACTCCTTTCCGGGTTTACTTACACCCGAGAGTGTTACTGCAGCTTTACAAACTTCCATCAGTTCTCTGAAGCTACTGAAATCATCAACCTTTAAACCGGACGGCTTCGCAACCAACTCACGCAGAATCATCGGAAAGTACTTAGCATTCAATGAGAGCTCATCATAATCGCGAACTTTTACCTTCCTTTTATTCGTGCGAATCAAATAGATTTTTCCTGTGGAACTGATAAATTCCGCGAATTTTAACCGATTCAATTCACTTCCCTCCTTTCGGCTCTGTCATTTTTAGATAAGCTAATGTTTCCATTACCTCTTCCGCTTCCCATTCCATGACTTCGCGCGGAGAAATGCCGAATCTTTCTGCGATTGAATAACTGTGTATTTTGTTTCGTGCAGAAATAAAAAAACGCCTTGGAAGGGCATCAAGCCCTTCAAGCGTTACTTTTACCAGATCTTTATTAGCTTTGTTGAAACTTAAGTGCTGCTTCGCAAACCTCTCTTAACTCAGAGAAGTCATCGAAATCATCAACCTTTAATCCGTTTGGTTGTACAACGACATGCTCCAACAGTTTTGGATATAAAATTGAAATTGAAGGTTGACCATTATCTTTTACGACACTTTCATCCATAATTTCAAGGTATTTTGAATTTGGTACCGTTTGAAGTACATACTTATTCCCTTGTGAAGACGTAAATTCTTTCTGTTTTGGTTTTCTAACTGTCTTTTCGCTCATTTGACATTCTCCTTTTATATGAATTAAAAAGACTCACCAATTGATGAGTCCATTAAACTTCTTTAAAATCTGCTACCGCAATTTGCCATTCAAGACCTGATACTTCATTTCCATACGATCGAGATGGAGATTTTACAATCCTACATTCTGAGCCACCTGCACGAAATGTATTACTGTTCGAATCAATAATCTGTACAGGGAAAATCCTTTTAGACGCGCGCAATTGTCGTAAATATGGATCAGATGGAGAAGTCTGTTTGATAGTCAGAGTAATGGTGCCCGTATCGTCATTCGTCTCAGAAAACGTTACACCGCCATCCGCCCCAACATGCACGTTCACATCATCTTCATTTTTCTCCGTCTGAATAGATTCACCGTCCATGAAGCCGGTGATAATAACCCCGTCTACAACTACGGAAACTTTCTTAAAATCATAGGTTGTTGTCTTTGGGTTTGCCATTCTTCAATCCTCCTTATAGAGTCAACACGCCGCGGATCTCTACGTGTTCCACCGCGCCGGCGATAACCGCACGCCAGTGTACATCCGGCAGGATACGCTTCGCCTTTGTATTTTTCGGGACGTCTGCAGCACGAGGCGCAGTGATCGTGTATAGTGGATTGTCCGCTTCATCAGTCGCCACAATCCCTTGTTTTGTAGCCAAGTTTAATACGTTTTCAATTTCGGCCACAACAAGAGCGATCCCTGCGTCTGTATACGGGACTTTTTCGTTCAAGGCCAACAAACGGAAAACATATTCCGCCATCCGCGCCTTAAGGAAATGCGTTGCTTGAATTACATCGATGTATTCGCCGCTTGTGACAACACCGTGTGAATTCATCAATACACCAGCTTCTTCAATATAAGTGGAGGCATTGTTAGTATGAATTTCATTGATCGTTGTATTGTCATATTCGACAGCAGGCACACCCTGAACATTTTTGAATGTCCAATTATACGAACCAACAACACGAGGCGCACACGTTGAAATGAGCCCTTCTGCCACATATGTTTCGGGCTTGTCGTGAACGACGAGGAACGTATTATCAAACTTCCCTTTTAGCGTTGCTGCCAATTCCGGGTTAGCCGTTGTAGCTCCATATAATCGATCTGATGAATTTGTCCACTCCGCTAAAGCTGTAATTTCCTCATCACCCTGCTCTGTTGATACGAGATAATAAAAATCTTTATGTTTCTTTACAAGATTATTCAGAGCTTCTACCAATGAAGCCGGTCCATCCATCACTTTGTATGGCACGCCGAAAACAGCAATTTCCTGTGGCCTCGGGTTTTGTCCGAACATACGAGAGAAAAGTTTATATTCCGTAGAATCCACTTCATAATCGGCTGCCACATCTTCTATTTCCCGATAAACTTTATAGGATGTTTCTTTTGTCGTCCCTAAAACTAAAGGGAGACCAAAGCCTTTTTCCGCAATTGGCCTGGTCTCCCGAGTGATAACTACATCAACATAGCGCATCTATTCCACTCCTTTATATTCAATTATGACTTTCTCTATCCAATCGTAGCCAACAGGATCAATGATAGTTCCGTCTGGTTTCTCAATGGATCCGTCAGGATTCAGTATGCTACCATCTGGGAAAGTGACGCTCCCATCCGGATTGGTTACTGCATCATCAGGAATAATTGGCATTTTTGTGATAACCTGCCCATCAGTTGCTCTCATTCGCACATCAAACCCGTGTTTGTGTTCATAGGAATCAAGTATAAAAGTCGTTCGATTCTCGATGTTCCCTCGATTCACTACGACCACATTCATTTCTTCCAGGAAGCTTTCTCCGACCATGACAAACCAACTTCGCAGCGTCCTTGCAATCTGGATTGTTGTTGCTTCATCAGCAGCATACACGTTGATGGAAAAAACCATCTGATATGCTTCATTTCGCTTCATGTGCGTTCCGGTTTCATCCGTATAGATAAGTGTATCCGCATGCCCTCGGTCATCAATCCAAGGCGATGTGGCATTGATGGTCGCATAAGGCATGTCCGGTTTTTTCGCTGTTGTATTGGCAGGGATGACAAGGATGCCTGTGTCTTTCAATATTTGCTTACGGATTTGCTCGATCATTTTTCCCGCCACCTCATGAGATAGATGTACACGTCTGCGTATTCGCTGTAATCCTTGAATGATTGGATTGTGTACATATCACCTTTGTATTCAACTTTTCGACCTTCCTGCAAGGGTACGGTCGTGTAGATCTTCTTTTCCTTCTGCGAAAAAGTGCCGGCTTCTGTGTATTTCAAATCATTCTCGGACAATGGTAGGATGATTCCGGACATTGCGACGGGCAATTCCTGCTCCTCGATGTAGTCGCCCTGGTCGTTCCAGTAACCTTCCTGGTGGTCGAAATAGACAAATGGAACTTGGAATTCATCCACAAAGTCCGCAAATTCAAATGCCTTTGTCATATTACTTCACCTCATGTTGAATTGCCCCGACCAAACGACCTGTATCCACTAATGGGTTCGATGAACCTTTACGCTCTACTGTCATATCGCTGTTTGCGGGTGATTTCAAGTCACGCAATTTCTTTTGAATCAATCCAGCAAATTCAAGACCGATAGCGTCCATGAATACTTTAGGATTCACGTCATTTTCGAGGACGGAAGGAAGCATTTCCTCCACCTTGCCAACGATTTTGTCAATATTTTCATCATAACCCGAACGCAAAAAAGACCGCTCCGGGATACGGATGACAGTCGTTTCTTTTTTGAGCGGATAACCATTAGCACCAAACCATCCGCGCATTTTATCAGTAACTTGAATGTTGCAACCAAATTCATGGACTGTTGCAATCATGGCGATCTCTGAATCGTCGCCGAGAATGCCAACATTTATTTGAGCCTTCCCTATTTCTTTCAATGTCCTTAGCAGTTCCTTGGTGTTATTGGTGTCTTTAATTGTCACTTTCATGTGAACCGCACTCGTTTCCACGGGCGCAAATCAGCATGAGCCGATTGCAAAGTGCCGCCTTGAAAGAAGGATTTTGACATATCTCCTAATCGTTGAGATGCGACTGCTGGGTTTTCTCCGTATGCCTTAATGATTTTCACAATACCCCGCTTGACGCCAGGAGGAAGACCCTTGCGAAAATCATTGTTACACCATTCCTTTGCGTAGTCGATGGCATCCTCCAAATCAGCAGCAAGTTTAGCGTCTCGGACAGCGTTAATCTCATTAGGGTCGATGCCTAATCTGATTTTCAGTTCATCAATTGTCATTACACTCAGCACCTTCTTTGATAATACGGTAACCTTGTTTTTCAAGTATAGAAAAAATGTCTGCGGTAGCTGCTAAGTAGAGATTCTCACTATTTCTAACAAATCTTTTGTATAGGCCATATGCACCTATTGCAAACCCAAAAAAGAAACTACATATCATTAAAACAATGGTAATCATCGCAGCCGCTCCTTTTTCCATTCCTCAAACGCTATGTCTTCAAGTTCTTTTGCATCCGGCTTCTCAATACGATCAACTGAATAGGTGAGAAAACATCTACAATTAATATCTTCCGCTGGATGGCCTAATTGTCCTGGGGCCGGTCCGCTTCCATGTTTTCCGATAAAGTTTTTGTCCATTTCAATTTTAATTCCATTAAGATGATCGTGAGAGCTACGTACCCGCTCATCCCCGACAGAGTTCCATTCTTTTTTCATGATGATTCCGTTTCGGGTAGCATGAGCAGCGCTATCGTGTTTTGCTTCTTCTGATACTCGATGAGCTTCCGTGCGAACGACACGCATTGACTTAGCCGCATCTCCCTCGAAAGTCTCCTTTAGGCGTTTGGACATCATTCCGTAGGTTTCGCCCTTAACAAGCCCCTGTGTCACTTCCTGTTGCACTTTCCAAACGATTTCTGACCGATGTTTTTCCAATCGATGTGAAAGAGTCAGACCACTTAAAGGATTGTCAATCATACGCTGGATAGTTTCGGGTTTTATTGCCGCATAGGAGAGTCTGCTTAAAGTATCTGTCTCCACCGCCCAAGCTGTAAGATAAAAACCATCTTTATAGGACTCTCCTAACACATCGTAAATGATTGTTTTAAGGTCCCTATGATTCTTCTTGAGTAAATCATCTAAATTAGCGATAAAACGGTTCAGGCGATCGTAGCGCGCCATTTCCTCATACGTTAATACACCGTCTTGCTCGTATTTCTCGAAATACTTGGCAAGTTCGGCGCGTACTTCGTTTAGGGTATTGGCATAACGTTTAGCAATAGCACGCTCTGCCCTTTTCACAAGCTGGCCAATCGATCGATTGATTTGTTCTTGGGTTTTGTTTAGATTAGACACAATCAATCACCGGATTTCTTTTTGGTCGCCGCTTTTGGCTTTGTTTTCTCCTTGATCGGCTCCACTTCACTAATTACATCGGCATCCAACAAAACTTGATAATCGTCCTTCGACACGTTTAGGGATTCGCCGGTCTTGTATAAGTCTTTCCCGAATTTCACGTTACGGTTAAAGGTTACTTCATACACTTCCACCCCTCCTTACATGCAAATAAGCGAAGGGCATTAAAGCACCTTCGCAATAAAGATTTCGTCAATGCGTTCGAACGATGGAAGAACGATTTCGGAAACGACAGTAACAGCGTTGACCGGATGCACTTCTTTGTATGTTGTGACAGCTACACCGGTATTAACGATGCGGACATCCGCTTCTGTGTTGCCGTCCATCAGATCAATTTCCTCTGGCGTTGTTCCGTACACCGTTTGGCCAAGGTTTCCTTCTGGAATGAGTGTGAAAACACCTTCAGCAAAGAAGTTTTTAGCTACGCCTTTTTCATCACGATATTTCTTGTTGTAAACCGCAATCGATAGTCCGAGTTCTTGTTGGATATAGCGAGTTACTTCCGCGTCTGTGATGAATCCAAGACGGGAATCCACCCCCGCTTTCACGTGTTTGATAAGCGCTTGCATTGCTTTACGTGTTGTTATAGCGCGAGTCGGCTTTGTTCCTGTGTTATCCTCCACGACTTCTTGCCAGCGTTGGATATCCTCAATCGGCGTTGAGCTTCCTTCACTCCAACGCGCGCCGGCCAGCAAGTCTTCTTTGTGATCATCCTTCATACCGTAGTCGTATTCGTAATCGACGCGGTTTGCTGAAATAGAGATTTTTCCTTCTGAAAGCAGTTGCATGATCATCCGCTCAGGTTGTACGTTCGCCCCTTTAACAAGGGTAGTCGCATCATCGTAGATTTTACGAACTGTCGTTTTAACAGCTTCGCTGTTGTTAGCCGCTAAGAAAGTTACAAGCTGTTGACGTTCGCGCTCACCGATCCGCATGGACTCTCTGAAGAATGGCATCTCTGTCTTAACGTCTGTGAATCCGATGCGGTCACGAACAGTCGCCTTCGTATCGAATTCGGATGGCATAAGAGCAACAGGTGCCCCGCCAGAACCCTTAATCCAGCTAAGATCAAGCCCTACCTGTTTACGAGCAGGGAAAAGTGTGGCCCCAAGATATGGCGGCTCATTGTTTGGTTGGTTCTCAATATAGGAACCGATTTCTTGCGCATTTACATAATCAAAAATTGTTGGCATATATCGTCAATCCTTTCTTATTCCACGAATGTAATTTGTTTTAATGCTGCTACTTCTTCGTCAGTCGGTGCTGCGGGTAGTTTACCAGTATCTATAAAACCGTGAATTAGCATAGCGCCCTTAGCAGGTCCATCTGTCACATCGACATCGTAAAAAAGTACACCTTCTGCATTGGAGCCGTCCTCGCCCGTTGTCGCCTTAACAGCTAACTTTGTTTCATCGGCTAAGACACCGCCACCAAGGATTGTGCCAGCAGGAACAACCTTGCGTCCTTCTGCATTTGGCGAAACACCTGCATCACTCACAGTGATCGCTACATTGACGTAGTGATCAGGGAACTTAAGAATCTCTTTCCGATTCCCGTAATTAGTAGTCTTAAATTTCATTGGTCAGTCACTCCTCATTCTCCAAAATAATGTTTTTCCGCTGCCACTTGCTTGTCATTAGATCCGCTTGCGCCAGCCAATTCCTTTCCGATTGCGCCAGCCTTGTCTTTGCCATTGCCAGCCCCACCTAATGGATTGCGGCCGTTTTGTTTAAACTTGGCTTCCACGCCAGCTTGAATAGCTGCTTGGACCTCTTGTTCAAGTGTAGTAAGGTTCGCTAATGTCTTTTCTTCATCCTCAGCGATGAAGAAATCTAACACACCTTTCGGTAGCCCTTTTTCAGACGCCACCTCAAGTGCCTTGTTCTTCAATGCTTCACGATTTCGGGCATTGCGCTCATCCTCAATTTCCTTACGTAGCTTCTCAAGTTCAAGCTGTTCCGGCGTTTTGTCCGGATTGCGCTTTTTGACTTCGGCTTCGACAAGAGATTCCAGGTTGTTCGTTTTCCATGTCTCGAGCGCTTTGTTGTGATGCTTGTCCTTCTCGGCATCAATGACGCTCCGAACATCTGCATTGACCGATTGAACCAACGGCACGTCCTCTTTTTCAAATGCCTTATAGATGTATGCCTCAACGGACGCTTTGTCGCCACTCTCCGCCAATGTTTTCAACTGTTCCAAATCTAATTTCATGATTATTCCTCCTTGGCCCTCCGCACGCCTCTGCCCACGGAACGCAAAATAAATAAGCCTGTTTTAGGACTTGTGCTTAAAGTCCGGATTTAAATGAATTATTGAAATGATCGATTGTAAGACCAATTTCTTTGTTGATTTGCTTGATTAAATCATCTTTGTAGACTGTCATTCTTGTGTGTTCGGAACCATTGTAGAAGGGGACTTCTATAGTCTCTCTTAAAATTGGTTGTGAAGCTGATACACTTGCGGAAACAGTTGCAGGCATAGCCAATTGTGCTTGCTTTGCGTATCTGCGACATCTAACGCAAAACTTATCCAATGAGCCATCCTCCATAATGACCCACTTATGCTGACACTTCCGCTCCATCATCCTCACCGCCTTCCTCATCAACTTTATCCAAATCCACGTAACCTGCCATATCTTGCTGTAGATGGTAGAGTTCATGATCAACATCATCCACGAAAGATAACATAGCAAGACGGGTAGCCTCTGAAACGATCCCTTTCAGCTTAAGCGAAGCATCTGCTTCCTCGATGACGTTTGCTGGCAGATTCCGCTTGAATTGCATCCAAATCTTCAAGTAATCTTCCGCCTGACATTTGCCTCTCTTCTGCCATGCAGAACATAATACCTTGAATTGATAACGTAAGGCTGCTGAAAACTTACGCTCCATCGTCACACACTTGTTTTCAAGTGCCATTAGCTTGTATTTCAAAGCTACTCCGGATGCATTCCCCGAAAACTTTTCATCCGCAAAGTTGACTGACTTGGCAAAGCGAAGGATGTTTTGTTCCAATCTATCGAGGTGATCCTCTATTAGCTGCCCGTTAACATCTTTTGTTAGATAGCTGACGTCATCTTCCTTGTCCATCAGCTGAAAGATACCAGCCTTTCTAAGCTGCTCTTCGCCTTCTTCATCCAACCCCATGCCACGCAGCACTAAATAAGCCAGCCGATACTGCTCAATCTCATTAGATGCATCGGAAAGTGTCCGGTCATAAGCATCGATCAGCTTAAGCACCTTCTCCGCATCACCCTGTAGTTCCTCGTTATTTGGGATGCCGAACAGCGGACAATAGTCAAACATGTGCTCAATCAGATCGTAGGCCTCGCCATATCCGTTAGAATCTCGCCTAAACAGCCAGACATAATGTTCATCATAAAACTCTGCTTCCTGAACTGTCTTGCGCTCGCCATTCTCGATGATGGCCGACTCATAATACCGGATAGCATAGGATGGCTCGGAAATATCTGACTCAGCCAAAATAATAGTTTCCCATGGATCAACGTTCCGCATTCGTTCCTGGCCCTCTGTGTCGATATACAGAAGGCGGGCACCGTAACCGCAAATTGCCGCTTTCTTTCCTGCTTCCGAATCAGCATCTTCTGTATTGTTGCGAAGCACAAAGTCTTGGACGGTATCCTCTAACGAAGAATTGTCGTCCACATGGTAGCTGATCGGATGGCCGAACAAGTAGCCGACCTTCGTGTCAACAATTTCCGCGTCGAATGAGTTATTCAGCATGTTGTTCACTTTGTCATCAAGACGTTTTAAAGAATCAGAATCAAACACGTCATAGACAGCCATTTTACGGCCCAAAATTGGTACGCCTTCCTCAGTGGTTTTATACCGCTCATACAGTTTCAACATTTGCTCACGCTTTTCTTTATGCCGGTTGATAATTTCGGCCAATAGTTTGCCATCCATGCCGTTTTCTTTGATATAAGGAATGTATTCTCTCAATAGCATCACCTCCTCTTAAATCTTACCTTTCGCAACAGCACCGTGACCTTTCAACGAAGCTACTTCATAGTCATCCAGTCCATACCATATTGCGGAAAATGTATGTGGATCGATGTTGAATTCATCTTCGATTATCTCGTTTTGTTTATCTACTTTGAATGTTAAATCTTTCAACTCACGTATCACATCTGGGCAAGCATCTGAACAAACAATCTTTTTAAACCGTTTAACTTTTTTCGTATTCTCCAAACGGGATCCGCCACCTTTTTTAGCAGCAGCCATTCGGAATCGTCTTTGCCTAAAATACGCAATCGTTTTTGGTTCAGCGCTATCAGCTTTAATTAATTCTTTTTTCAAGCCTTCTTTTTCAAGGTCATCTGCTAATTCTACGTCAGTAAGACCACGCTTGTAATACTGCCAGTAAATATAAAGAATCTTTTTATCGTGATCTATAGCCATTCGAACAACAGCGTTGTATGATTCCACGAAGCCAAAGTCCATTCCGTTTTTAAGGATTGGCTTATGAATAGAGCGAATGGTCTCCATTACTTTTGCATGCGACTGCACTTCGAATTGTGGAAGAACTAACTTTCCATTCACTCCGAATCTGCCTTTCCGAGCGATTCGATGTAAATCCGGATCGTGTTCCTTCAATTCTTCCAACTGCTCAATGTAGCTTTCAGGCAAAAATAAATTATCATCAGCTGTTGAATGATGATAATAAGTATTGTTCTTTACTATAGTTTTCTTTTCATACAACTCTTCGTCATCTAAAACAAAGAATCCCGTTAAGTCGTTCTTAAAGAAGTGTTTGTATGTCCAATTCCCCTTACTCACTGGATTAGTCGACAATATCATGTATAAATCTAATGTCGGATGTCGTAAGCGTCCTGTTAATTCTTTAAATCCGTCGTACTTTATTTCAGAACATTCTTCTAACCATATAAGCGAAACGTTATGAATAGATTTAAGCTTTTCGGGCTTGTCCATCCCTTTGAAGATGATCCTTGAACCATTAGGAAAATTAATTTGTAAGGGCGATACCGTGCTTTTTATTCGATTTGATAAGCCCAGATCCTCGATAATTTCAACTAGCAGTGCGTATGTTGATTCTCGGTGCGTATCATAAACCTCACGAACAACCAAAGCAGTGCGCTTTTCTTCCAGTAGCTTCAGGATGATTTTTAAAGCGACGTGATAACTTTTACTAGACCCATAACCACCGACAAGGAACTGAAACTTTTCGTTCCAATCAAACAAAAAATCCTCGAAATGAGGATTCACTTCTTTCTGTATAGCAACCATCAGCGACCACCCTTTCGAGTGATCATGATTTCGATTGGACCATCATCGTTATTGCCTGACAGCTTCTCAACTTCGGCATTTGCTTTTGCAATATCCGCTTTCAGCTTTTCTTCCTGCAGGCGCTTCTTGTCGTTGTCAGAAAGGAGGTCGAAGTACTTGGATATCATTTCAAGTGCTTTCATTTTATCTGCAAGCTTAACGGATATGCCGTCTTTACCTTGCTTAACCTCGGTGATGATCGTGCCGTCTACTTCGGCTGATTCTTTGAAGTCAATATAGTTCACTTTTTGCATCAGTTGTTCGTCGTTCTCATCCAGTACAGGTCCATACATACCGATGACAGGCACTTCTCTTCGGCCGAAAGTAGCGAAGTCGGTTACATCAGCAAAGGCAATGTCAATCCATTTTTGCAGAATATCCCTAGCATCCAACTTCAATTCGGTTGCCTGTTCCGCTTTGAGTCTATCTATCTCCGCGGAAATCTCAGCATTTCTAAGTAACCTATGTCCGTTACTCATCGCCGTTGTATAAGCGCACTCATAAGCCTTCTGGTAAGCCTTAGTCGCATTGAAGTATTTAATGTAGTAAATACAAAAAAGCCGTTGCTTATCGGTCAATTCATCCGACTCTACAACAGGCTCAAATACCTCTTTTTTTGGTTGCATCCTTTTCGTAGGGGTTGCAACCTTTTGCGTTTTGGTTGCATCCTTTTTCGGAGCACTCCTCAACCACGGTTTACCGTCTTTAGCATCTCGGCTTTTTCTGCTCTTCAATGTCCCAAGCTTTACATCATGCTTTTCTGCTAATGCAGCAAGTGTTATCTTTGTTGTTTCCCATTCATGTTGAATCTCTTCCCAATTCGGCATTTCACATCACCATCCGCCCCCTTTGATTTTTAGGCATAGAAAAAGCACCTCCGAAGAGATGCCTGTTTCAGTAACTGTTTTTGATTTCTTCCGGGACATAATCCAGAAGAAGCATAATCACCATATTTAATTGCCAGGGCGTTATATGATCCCCTTGATTTTCTTTCATCTCAGCGAAAAGTTTTTCCAAAGTTTCATTCCACATCGGGGATCCATCGTTTTCACGTGATTGTTCCAAAGCGTGTTTTACTACACCCATCACTTTATAATACTCGTTATCTTTTGCTGTGATATAGTAATCTTTTTGTTGATATGCCATTTTTCCACCTCCCACTGACACTATTCGCCAAGAAAGGTGAAAATCCTTCATACTCTCAAAACTACACTCCATATCAAGTCCTGCTGTCAGATAACGCTTGCTCTCTCTCACCGATTAAACGGCAGGTACTCGCTATCCCTCGATTATTTTACGACTGTATGAAGCGTAGTTTTCAAAGTAAAAACCCGTATTCGGGAAGTTCGGCGTCAAAGCGCATTCTCGCACCTAAGACCACCCAACTCCCCGAACCTGCCTTCCAGTTTACACTCTTTATTCTCTTTATTGTATTTATGAACTAAATGCACTTTTGAACGTTTTGAACATCTTGAACATTTTCTGCCATTTGTTTTGCGATAGAGGAAAAAATTCTTTTGATATGGGTGTGTGAAAGGCCCATATGACGCGCTATCCAAGAATACCCCTTACCTTCAAGAATCCAATGTAGCACCTCAATTTCACGTGAATCTTCGATAACGTGTATATGGTCTTGGATCAATCTTATTTTCTGTTGGTAGCCAATCATTCTTGTGATATGTTTATCACGTCTTGCGATTTCATTGAAAACAGGATCGCTTGTTACACCTTGTTTTTTTGGCATCGCTGCTTCTATTCCGTACCGCGCTGTTAAGTTCCCACCATCTATTTCTGAATTAGATATAATATACTTTACCGAATTAAGCATCCAATGATAATCTTTCAACAGTTGCTCGATCTGCTTCTCCGTCATGCTGTAGCCCCCTCAATTTATCGTCTTCGAAATGCTCCTCCCGGCCCTCTCCGGTACACATCCCGATTAACACCCATCAAATCTGCTAATTCTCTATCTGTTAGCCGTTCCTCTTGCCTGTCTCTTGTCCTAATACTCTTTTGGTCTATCTCGCCTGCACGTGGACGAGAGAGCCCTTTTTCAATCAACTGATCTTTTAATGTTCGCATCCCCTCACCCCTCTCGAATAAAAAGAGAGCATCAAACAAGCTTTATGCTCGTTCAATGCCCTCGGTTGTTCCGATAAGCCTATTAAAATTTTACTGATTCCTCTATCGTTCCGTTGCAAGGTTTGCCGCCTTGCCAATTAATAACTTGCTTCCCGTAGCCCGCCGGGGGACTTGGTATAGGTAAAAGCTTCCCGTCTTTTACGATGTACGTCCCGTTTTTCCGCAAATCAACAACCGCTGTTTTCTCCAACCGGACCCCTCCTATGTGATATAATCGATGTGTGTATGGCAGGAGAGATCCTGTCTTTTTTAATTTGCTGTTTATTCCTCGACTTCTTCTACAATTACTCTTATCATGTCACCTAAATCGAATTCACCTGAACAATGATGGCAAATGGAAACGTGTTGTTCGTCACTTTCCCAAGCCTTTTCTTCGGCTTGCTCCTTATTTTCAGCTTCAACTTCCCCTAAATATTTCGTAGCATCTAATACTCCATACATTCTGTATTTTGGCATTGTTGTTCAAATCCCTTCGCTTCGCATTTTCCGTCAAACAGATCAACTCCCAAACAACCCACCCGGTCGCTTTTCGATGTAGCCCTGCTCTGCTTGATCAATCACAACCAGCGCAATACTCCGCGCGTTAGTATCAAACTCCCTTGCAAGCTCACGGATGCCTACGCCTTCGTTCCATAACTCCCTAAACCTTATTAGTTCACTTTCGTACCATTTCCACTTGACTCTTGACTCTTCGAACAACAGATGAAACGTTTCATGCCTTAAGGAGCTTGACATGATAATTCACTCCCTCACAAATCTCTGCGCATACCGCAACTGCTGCCAAACATACGGATCGTCCTCTTTGCCTCCGGATGCCATCCAGTCCATGATGCGCTGATTGATGTCCTGTATCGCCTCAATCGGCAGCTTGTGAGCGATCCTACTGATTTGTTCTATCGCCGTCATTTCACTCTTACTCAAATCTCGATCTCCTGAAAATTAAATTCGTCCAGCGTCACTTCGTGAATGTAAGTACCGTCGTGCCCGTATTCGAATCCCTCGCTACCTTTAGCCTGTTGAGCTTTTTCCCTCGAACTAAAAACTCCGTGTACATACCCGCCTTCATGCGGATATGCTGTGTAAAGAACATACAACTTCATACCTTCACTCCTTCGCTTAATGGTCGAACTGTTCATTAAAACAATGCGAGTTGTCCTTTCCCAAACACTTGCAAATAAGAACGTTTCATTGATTCCAGTAGATCTTGATATTGATATTGACTTTTAGGTATATGCATTTGAGCGCCATCGTTGCCGAATAGCTGAACAAAATCATATTCATAAAGTTCATCTATTGATTCGCAGTAGCCGATTTTTCTAGGAATGAATTTTTCACCATCAAAGTATCCACGATAGCAAGAATCAGGACTGATAAAACTATCACTGGAACGATTAAAAGCGAATACTAATAGTTTTTCCTGTGGCATCTGATCCCCTCCCTGATACTGCACAATATTTGTCTACTGCTCCCAAACCCTCGTATACCGCTCATAAAACTGTGTCACCGTCAGCTTCCTTTTCGTCTGCAATGGATCCATGCACTCCTCGTAAACGATGTAGCCGTCCATGTCCTTGTAAAAAACATGTACCAGTTCTTTTTCGTCTTCGTTTTCAAATAGACAATTGAATACTCGGCGAACCTCCATATAATCTCTCCTATCTTTTCCTCACCATAACCTTATTTTTTAATAATATATAAGAATAGGAGGTGGTAGTTATGAGGCAGAGGGTACGGGATGCGCTTATAGAAATCGCAATCGTTATAATACGTGCGATTCTATCGAGTATCTAACTTGCACAAGGCAACCAATTCACATGTTGAATTGGTTATCCTTAGACCATAAGTAGAAATAAACAAATTAGCAAAAAGTTTGATATTTGTTTATTACTACTCATAACTATTGAATCACCCTACATACTTGAGGTAATGCAGCACATACCCCTTATCACTTTTCACAAGATCACAATTCAACCTGAATTCCTCATAAGGAATCGACTTCCGCCCATCCCCTACATAGCCCACCCAAGCCTCCTGCAGACGTTTGAAAGGCAAAAGGTATACTTCATCCAATTTGCTAAACGAGACGAGGAGGAAGGCACGAGCACCCTTTTCATGCCATGATTCAAGTAACTTGTACTGATGCTCATGAATGTTTTTCAAAGGGAAATTTGTGGCAACTTTTGTTTCCTTGGCATCAAATATGATTGCCCTGCCATCAAAGACTCCAAAGTAGTCGACGAGCTCGCCCTTTTGCGTGTATCCAGTCACTTGTCCTTTGTTGTTGCTCATGATTTTTACAGGTGTCGGTATTTTCCGAATGTCAGCAACTCCCTTATTTCGGTATTGCTTATTCGTCATATCCACGAGGCGCTCAAGTACTGCGCCCCGATTAGCGTGCGATCTGCTGTATGTCCGTCTCATCGCGCCATCCGCTCCTCGTACTCCATCACATCATCGATCGTGACCTGCCGCTTTAAAAACTCTTCCTCTGCTTCGTCATGCTTTTTCTTACAAACAGGCCCATATCCAACCTCAATACTTCTCGGTGTTTTCAATGGTCGATTGCATCGTTTGCACGTTCCCATTCAAACCGCCCTCCCTATCGGTATTCCGTGTCTATTTATCTGTGGTTTATCCTCCCGCCAGCCTTCCTGCTTTAATGCTGCAACTTCGTACTTTGTTAAATGCCCACAAATGACCCGCCGCTCCCCGTCTATCGTCCGATACAGTGTCCTGAGCATGGCTCGTCCTCAATAGCCTGTCGCTTGCCGTTCGTGGTTGATTTGATTCTTGGCGTAGTAGGCTTGTTCGATTTGTCCCCAGGTGAAGCCGAGCATATAGCCCAAGTCCATGAAATATTGGAACAGCAAGTCATAATAATCATCGTCGAGTAGTAAATTTGCGAATCGTAAGCACTCGTTAAATCGAACGGTTGTAAACTCTTTGCTTCTTCCGCCGGTTATTGGGAATTCAACTCTTGGATTTGTGGATCCTATCGTCAACCCAATCGACAATATGAAATGCAGACAGTCCACGTATTCTTCGAGGAGTGGGTTTCCTCCCTTGCCCGTTCCATCGCATGACACACAGTTTTTTATAAAATCATGACCTCCACCCCCGCAATCTAAGCAGGGATAAAACGTGTTGGATTTTTGATTTTCACTCCAAAACTTAAACCCACGCCATTCATTCGCCAACTCGCCCAGCTCCACTTGCAAAGCAAGAATCTTCATCGGCAGCAAGTCCTGCCCCTCCAACCCTTTTTCTTTAATGATCCGATCATCCAACACCCGTTGTGTCTCGAATAACTTAATTAGATTCAAGAAAATCTCCCCTTTCCTCCCTGTTGGCACATAAATTACACAGACTGTGCTCCCAGCAATAGCTAAAAATGTGTACATGGCGTTTCGCTTTGCATATATTACATTCGATTTTCACCAATTTACTACGACCAATCACCGACTTTTGAAATCCGCTTAGCTGTTTGACCATAGTTTGATAGCCTCGCTCTCATTGATTTTTTAGAACGGCAGATCGTCATCCGATACCTCGATCTGCGCTCCCCCGTCAAATGGATCCTGTTGGCTGTATTGCGGCTGACTTTGCTGCTGTGGCGCTTGATACGAACCATTCGGCTGTTCCGAACGGTTGGATTTAGGCTCCAAGAATTGCACACTATCCGCTACAACCTCTGTCATGAAGACACGCTTGCCGTCTTGCCCATCGAAACTGCTTGTCTGTATGCGGCCCTCGATGCCTGCAAGACTTCCTTTACGAAGAAAGTTCGCAGTGTTCTCCGCTTGTTTACGCCATGTCACACAGTTGATGAAATCTGCTTGTTGTTCCCCGTCTCCGCTTTTGAAAGGACGGTTGCAGGCTAACGTAAACCTGCAAACCGCGATTCCTGATTGCGTGTATGAAATTGTTGGATCCTTCGTTAATCTCCCTACCAAAACTGTTCGATTAATCATGTATTTCCTCCAAACCCAAATATGATATTTTGTTTGAAACTGAATGCCTTGATATCCCGATCCTTTTTGCAATTTCGGTTCTGGTGTGACCTTCCTTGTACAGTTTTATCAATTCGTCATCCACATCTTTGTACATGGGATGATTTTTCTTTTCAGCTAATCTTGCCTTCATTTTCTTAGATATTAAATCTCTTGTTTTCCGGGATCTCTTAGCTCCCGTATGGTGCATGACCGTGTGATCGGCATGGTCCATTAATTCGAGATTTGATAAGCGGTTATCATGTTTCTTTTCGTTCAAATGATGTACAATTTCGTGAGATTCCAAGAATCGACCAATCTTCATTTCCATCATGATTCGATGTTCCATGACATATCCAAGTACATCCGCATTTGGATGATCCTTAACACACAACTGGACATAACCTTTTGGAGTACGTTTTCTGCCAGTAACATCAAGCAATCTACCACCTATGCTTACCGTGTAAAAAGTTTGTTTCTCCAAAGGAGCAGCCAATGATATCCCCTCCAATTCTTATTTTGTTAATCGCCCGACTAATACGACACGATTAATCATTCTGACCGCTCTCCTGCCACAAAGAAGTTTCCAAAAGAATCACGTTCCGGTATTCCTTCTGTGTCTACACTGCCAGTCGCGAGCTCAACAAACATTGGTTCTCCGCAAACTCTGCAATCGACGGTGTCAGCGTCAATAAAGATATACCTTTTACCTTTCGCCCCGCATTCACAACGGTAATAGCACCTATAACGCTTCGTTCCATCCTCTTCAATCTTTATCCCAGTTTTCCAGTGTTCCGGTTCTTCTTCGGTTTTTACAACTGCTGATTCCGAAATTGGAAATGAAGATCGTGTCTCCTGTCCGAGTACAGGTAATTTCCGATTCCTTGACGTTATAATTTCTCCTATTCTCGATAGTTCTTTTTTAAAATTTTCTCCTACTTCCGAAATACCTTTTATCGGATCAAAATTTGGTGAATCCGGTATTTTAATGTCCAGTGTTTTCGGGATATCTATCTTTTTCTCTATCTTTTCACTTTCTTCTTGTCTGATCGATTGAAAGAAATCCCGGACAATAGGATCTGCCAAGTTCTCTGGAACGCCTTTCATTCGCAACACATTTTTCTCTCCACCAACAAATATTTGTAAATTGATATCCAACTTGAATCCCCCTCACTTCATGAAATGTAATGCGTTTGTTTTACGAAATGGTGTAGCAGCAGCTGCCTTAGCCGTAACTTCCTGTTGTGTCATAACCGGTTCAGTGATAGCGCGTTCTCTGTCCCATTTAAGCTTGCGTAGTCGATTTCTTAGCGTGTGACGACTAATCCCTTTTTTCGCTGCTTGCTGGTAGTCCTCTTCGGTGATTATGATCACTGCGCCACCTCCAACAATTCCGGATTCTCGTAGATGTTGCCGATGACTTCACTTTCCTCTGATAGATAGTCCCAATCCTCGTCTAACTTCCCATTCACAGTCCTAAATGCCCCTTGTTCGAAGTAAACAGTTTCATTATGGTAGGTTGCATGAGTGTTTTCAGGAGTTTCATATAAATCTGGTATTTTCAAAACATCCCCCTCATAAATCTCTACGCCGGTCTTGTCATGCAAGCCTGTGAATTGTCCTACTGACTCTTTGTCAACAATCCATTCTGGTAAAACATTTGAAATTAAATTTTGTGGAATGATGTAATGCAACCCAACTGCCGTTGCGACATAACTGCCGTAAACCCATTGCCCTGTTTTCTTGTCTTTACCACGATATTTATTCACCCTGCTCACTGCGCCACCGCCTTTTTAGCCGCAAGCATCGTCCGAAGCGTGTGATAGCTTTCTTGCTCTAATGGTTGACCTTTCATATTTTCATAGATTCCGAGCCTGTGAAGCTCAGCTATAAATACCTGCCGCTCCGTCTCCCTTGAATGTGCCACTTTTGCTCCGATCATGCCGTCATCCCCTTTTGTTTTAGTTTTGCCGCTGCCAATTTGGCATACAGCTTGTCCAAGTCCGCTTGTAACTCAGCGTGTGTATATTTTCGTGTCGGCTGCACGTAGTAGATGCTGCCGCTTTGGATCCAGTTAGGCATTGGAGTCACCTTCCAATTCGTAAATGACAGTGGCATCAACCATATCTTGATAGTCATCCAATTTGATTTCTTTTGGATAATATCCTTCGTTGTAAAGATCGTTCATATCGACTTCCATCTCTTCGGGTTTACAGTTATATCTTCGGATAAGAAATTTCTTAGTCATCCTCGCCACCCCCAAACGAAATTAAGGATTCGGCAGGATAAAAGCCTCGTAGTTGCCCGAGTTCGTAACGAGCTTTTAAAATACTTGGAGTATCAATATAGTTCCCGTGTTCGGAAATTCCGAGGTCACCATCCCGAAACTCCCCGACTCTCCTGCCGATCTTCGCCCATGCCTGGCGCTCTTGTTCGGCTTTGATTTCTTCCTCGACTTCGTAACTGTAAGGCTCGTACAGTACCCGAACAAAATCAGCTAAAGGGATTTTCAACAGTTCGTCATACGCGTTGTTTTTATAACCGCCTTTCGCGTGCCCTTCCAGTAAATTTGCCTTGCTGGCCCCTCTCTTGATAAGATCCAGTTGCCGCTGTGTAATCTTCACTTTTTCAGTCATATCGATTCCCCCTCAGTAAAATAATTTCTCCCGGTAATCCTCACCCGGCGTAAATATCTCAATGTCCTCAGTGTTTTCGTTCATGCGTGACAACGCCCGTGCGCCAATCACCTTTCGCAATGATTCTTTATCGAAATTAGTAGTGTAGACGGTAGATTTGCCATAGCGCAGATCGATTAAGCGCACCCATTCTTTGCTGGACCATGACAATTCATCTTCTTTGTGCGTCTCGACACCGACATCATCGATCACCACTAAATCAAACTTCTTAAAATGATCTTCAAAGCGTTCTTGTGCAACTGGATTGCCAAACATACCTTTGATCTTGTCAAACAGCTTGACGGATTCGATGAACGCTACACGCTTGCCTTTATGTCTAAGCGTCCTCGCAACCGCCTTAGCTAAATGCGTTTTGCCTGTTCCTGGTGTACCGGAAATCCGCAGATTCCGCACCTCTCCATCCATAAGCCGTTTAACATAATCAGCCGCATGTTGTTTAGCAGCACCAGTCGCAACATTCATTTCCTCAAAATTTTTAAATCCTGCTGTATCGTCCGGACGGATGAAGTACCAATCCCCATCGATGACATCTTTGTGCTTTTGCACCAACTTGGCTCCTGCATCCTTCGCATAGGCTGCTTTCTCGCACTCATGACAGATCGGCCAGACATTTTCTTGCAACCAATCACCGTCATAGCAATACACCCATGCATCCTTTGTTTTCTGATTACATCGTGGACAATCGACTTTCTCCATACGGACTTCCGAAACGTGTTTGATGTAATCGGGATGGATTTTGAAAAACATATCTTCCACTCTCCGCACACCTAACAATTCAAATACCGTTTGTGCTATGACCAACCGAATCCCTCCCGTTAGTACGGCAATCCAGACATGTCGATTTCCTTGCCGCGATACTTCTCAATCTGCTCTTGTTGGCGTTTTAAGGTTTCGGGTGATGGATCGAATAAAGATCGCACTTTCCCGTTACTCACTTGTGAATGATTCCTTTTCCTCGCCTCTGCTTGTTCCACGTCTGCAGCTGTTTGGAATCTTTGGGATTGCCAGCTTTTTAAAATCGAATAGGTGTATCTGATCTTGTTATTTGCATTTGCTAAAACAGATTCTTTCAAGGCCAGCAAAGCCAGTTCTGGATTAATCATGTCGCACATAGCGCTTAATTCGTCACCTATAGCCGCATTAAGAGGTCCGATGTTTTCTGCATAAAAAGTCGATAACTTTGCAAATCCATCGTCAACGACAACGACAGGTTTTGTTTCTTCCTGCTCTTCTGTTGTTTGTTGTTGTTTGCTTTCCTCTTCTTTACTTTCCTTTACTTTACTTTGTGTACTTTCTGCGTCATTTCCTTCGACTACTTCTCCATTAATGTCTACATTTACTCGCAAAATGTTAACATTAACTATTTTCGAGTCATCTATTAACAAATATTGGTTAACGACTGTGACGTTTTTCCGCCGTTTACTAGCTTCGAAGTATCTCTCTTGGATGCCGTGAGAGGTTAGGATTTTGTATTTTTCAAAGAGTTTTTGATCAAACAGACCGTACTTTATGCAATCATTTACTATGTCATTGAGTACATTAATGTCTACATTTACTCGCCTGCTGAACAGTAATTGTTCCATTTCAGTCCAGTCGTAGTAGTAACCTTCCTTGTAAATGCGCATTAATAGTTTGATAACTACTGCAAATCCTGTTGTCCCGTGTAAGGCTTCGACCAGCTGGATCTTGTCATCCTGGTCGATGTCCACGTCTAAGGGAAAGTAGTCAAGGCCCAGCTTTTGTGGTCTCGCCATTACAAATTCCTCCTTTTATTTAGGAGAGGGGTTGCCCCCTCACACCATTTTTTCTACCGCTTCCGCTGCTGTTTGTTTCTTCTCTACTGACTCTTGATCTTCGTATACCGAGTAGTCAGTAACATCAATTACATCGCTCATATCCTCACTGATCTCATTCTTGATCGTGGAGTCAGCTTCAACCGACTTCTGCAGTTCGATTGATTTAGGAGCGTATTTCAAGACTTCTTTCAACACAGTCTTTTTCGCCATTGCGTCATAGTTCGTCTTCCATGGGCTTGTCCAGCCTTTCTGAACGGCTTGACTGAACTTCTGAGCATGTTGATCGATGCGTTCCCGCGTCCAATACACAAAGTCATAACCACCGTTTTGAAGGTGATAGACTGCGTAATATCCGATTGGCTCCCCTGTTGGCATAGAAGCTGGTTTGTGAATCAAATCTTTCGTCAGCCCGTAATGAAATTCAAACTCGTCATTTTCATAGACTTCATGAGCATATATCGCTTTGTATTGCCCGCTACGGACTGCTAAATCAATCAGACCCTTATAACCCAATTGGAACTGTACTTGCTTGCCGTATGGAATTAGATACGCTTGTCCAAGTCCTGTATTAGGCTCTACTCCAAGTTGTGCAGATTGCATGATTGCCGCGATAAACGACATTTGATCACATTCAAGTAATTTTGGCGTTGTCCTTACCGCAGTCATTGCGATTCTTGCGATACGATCTGCATCCAAATGTTTTGGTAAGGCTCTTTGAATCTCCGGCCCCATTCGTTTGAGTAGTGCGTTTAATGACTGTTCAGGACTAACCTGCTTTTGTACTCCGTTGTTCGCTCGTTGTTGGAGTTGGTTTTTTACTGCTTCTTTTGTTTTTGTCATGAATAAATTCCTCTCCTTATTTCACCGAGAATCGGCGTGCTCTCGTTTGGTTTACATATCGTTCGTAGAGATCCGGTTCTTCTTCTTTGAATCGTTTGGAATCAAAACGGTTGGTAACGTACGATTTCCAAATGATTTGACGCTCTCCGATATAGCCCTTTTCGTTATCCTTCATCATGTCTTTGAGCTGATTTTCGTACTCTTTTTTCTGTGTTTCGATGGTCTTTAATTCAACATTGATTGCATCCAATGCATCGATCAGTGTCTCAGCTTCACTTGGCAGCATCGTTTCAGATGTTGGTTTGGATTCCGGGTACAATGCCTTCAGCAAATCCACCGAAGCTTGTGACCCATCGAAGGTTGGTGGCTCCTCCGCCAAAACATTGTTCAACCAAAAGTCCTTTTCAATCGTAATCAGGTAATTGATGATTTCCTCGTCTCGTTCGATACGTTTATAAAGAAATTTATTGCCACCGATCAATACGGCGATATACCATGCTTTATATCCCGTTACGGCCATGTAATGCTGGATTTGCAACAGATAAGCAGCAGGGATTTCTTCACCTTCCCAATCACCCTTCAAATACTCCGAAGCTGTCTTGCATTCCAATCCTTCACGTTTTCCAACAATGAGCCGATCTACGTTCGCTAACATCCACGGATATTCGGGATGCTTTAAGATTGCATTCCTACGTCTCACCTTTAGCCCTGTGCGTTTACTAAACTCTTGGGCTACAACGTCTTCCATCACATTGCCCCAGTATGCTGCCTCTCCTGCTGTGTCTTCTGTCGGCGTAGCGCCTACTTTGTCTAAATACACTCCAACTGGGGATTTCCATTTGTTTAGACCAGCAATAGCTGATACATCGCTGCCACCGATACCGTTTTTTCGGGCTTCGAGCCATTCCTGTCGGTTCATATCCAACGTGCTCGTTAAAATTTCCGCTTGCATGCAAATCCCTCCTATTGATTTTGTAAGAGGTCCTTATGTATAATGGTGTTGTATATGTTTGTCATAAGGACCTCATTGATCCGCTGTTGCTGCAGTGGATCTTTTATTTCGCTTCGTAAAACACCGCGCCCAACGTTTCCTGCAGGTAGTCCCTGATGTTTTCTTCGAGGACGACATGTCCACTGTCAGTCATGATGTACTTGTCTCCCGCTTGAATTTCCGATCCGAAGTAATCCTCAACCGGATAATCCTCCGCCTTGTAATTCGCGTTTCGGTAACGCTCATGCTCCAAGTAATCAATTTCCGGATAGCCTGTCCGCATCGTTTGCATGATTGCTGGATGTTCCAAGTCAATCCTCCTTTCTCGGTACTTGTCTGTGTTCCCAATCCCTAATGACAGACGACAATTTCGCTTGGCATTTCCCGCAGAATGTTTGGTTTTCGATCCATGCGTAGTAAACGATTTCGCCCGGCTTAAAATCCCGTTCGCATTCGCCGCAGAAGTTACTCCAAGCCCTTTGCATTTCGCTCACGCCGCTCTCTCCTTTCTAAGATGCGACCAATGATCATGAAGTACATCACAATCCAAGGCAACGCGATCACGATAATTTGAAGCTTTTCCGCCAATGTCAGCACATCCTCACCCTTTCCGATGGTTTGTTGAATCCCATCAAGAAGCCCATGAGTTTGCCGTGGGGTAGATTGGGAGGATTGGGGGTGTATCTCTCCTACCGCTCATAGGCTTCTTGACAGGAGCCAAAGCCCCTGTGGTATAATGTAAATACCAAATGATTTTTCACATCCGATTTGACGCTCCAACGTCAGTCGGTTTTTTTATTGTCTTTATGTCGATGCCGTGTTTTTGCATTTTTTCTATAAACGCTGTTAAATCTTGGCGAAGCTGTTTTTCCTCTGACCTCATAACAACCCTCCTAAGTTAATGAATCCGCCAACAATCGCTGTTCCGACTGTCGATAGAATAGTAGATAGTATCGTCATACCTTCCATTCCAGCGATAAATGCGACCAATACATCTTGTGATCCCGTTACCAGCGCCCATTTTTGGAACAGTGACATAGGTGGTTCTTTTACGTTGTTTTCGTATTTCGATATATCCGACTGGTTAACGTGCAACCGGTGAGCCATTTCTTCTTGATTCCAGCCTTTTCTTTCTCGACAAGCTCTTAGAATCGATCCATACAACATATCCTCACCCCCTTATTCCAAATTGGAATACTCTCTCTGTAAAGGGTGTTGTACTCTATAGATGTAGCCTCTCAAATACTCCGCAACAACAACCTCTTACACATACATTTCATTCTGCCGGGGTCTCTCCCCCGGCCCTCTCTCACACTTCAAGGAGTTAGTACTCTAAGCTTCCCGTATTCCTTCGGTTTGTCTTCCTTATCTTTCGACATCACAATCACTTCGGGCTTCGATCTTTCCACCATCCACTCGTCTATTAAGTCTTCTCGAAAAGTCCACTTTCGACGACCAGGGAACCGCAGAACAGGTAGCCCTTCCTCATGCACGTATTTACGCAGCGTGTTAATCGATACACCGATGTGCTCGGCAGCTTCTTTCGATGTCATCGTTCGCACGACATTCCCTCCTTTTCTTATTCGACTAACCTCAACTGTTGCTGAGTATTTAATCTTTTGATCTCCATGCGCAAAGCTGTATTCGGAGCCCACTCTTCTATAAACTGCAGAGCTTCCTCGAAACGCTTCTTCGGTAGTTCTCCGTATCTCGGAATCTCGAAGTAGGATTTAAAATCTCTCCAAAATTGCGAGAATGCTTTTTTGCCGATATCTTTATACGCCTTCGAATCTTTGCCTCCGAGACTTTCCATCACCTTGCCACGAGCGTTCATGTTTATGCGTTGTTCTTGCGCTCCGTTGATCCGCATGTGGTCTTTCAGATATTTCACATCAGACTCGACTGTTTCTAAACGTTCTTCGTGCTTCAGTGCTGTTTGCAATAGAAGCTTGGTGTTGTTCGGTTGCTTTAATCGCTCTTCCATCTGGTTGAAAGCATGTATATATTTCAATTTAAAATCCATAGCTTTTTTTCCGGTAAATCCCATTGCTAATAAAGTGAAGCCGTCACGATTCATTAGGTATATTTTCCTTGGCCTTCCATAGCTATCAGCCTCTTCCGACTCGTAGAACATCTCGGAAAAAGTTCCGACATCTTCTTTTAGCCTCTCAACGGACTTAATGACGTCATAATGTTCCCTACCAAAGTTCTCTGCGACAGAAATTGTAGTTGTGACAGCTTGCTGATCTTGCATGATGACTAATTGATTCATTTTTCGTTCCTCCTTACTTTTTTCTCTCACACCCATCAAACCGGATTCGTGTCACAGCTCTTTAACTCTGTTTGTCGCTCGCCTAATCGGGTCGTGGCGCAGGTGGCTATCAAATGCGGTTTGCTGGGTGTGAGGATGAAGAGTGCCTTAAATAACCCTCTTTTCGCTTTCTATTTCATCTTCACTAAGCGTATCGCTTAATTGATTTTCAAAAAAATCCTTTATATCTACTTCTAAGGCATTTGCTATCGCTTGAAGAGATTCTACATTAGGAATCCTCCTACCGATTGATATGCCATGATACCAAGCAACAGTCTTACCGCATTCTTTTGCAATATGGGTTTTAGTAACCCCTTTTCGAGTTCTAATTTCCTCGATCTTAAGATGAACAGGCTTCATATTATCCCTCCTCTCATATAAGCGAAACGCTTAACTTGAATTTAGTATAACTAAGCGTTACGCACAAGTCAACTACTTTATTAATATTTTTAAGCGAATCGCATATATTGTTAAACGATACGCTTAAATTTGGTATATTATTTTTGAGGTGTTCTTATGGCTATATTAGGAAAAAGGTTAAAGAAAGCGCGTGAAAACGCGGGGTACACCCAAATGGAAGCAGCGAAAAAATTAGGTGTGTCCAACGGAACTCTATCTGGATATGAAAGAAATTACAGAGATCCTGATACAGAAATCCTTAATGAAATGGCTGATCTTTATGATGTATCGGTTGAATGGTTAATGGGAAGAACTGAAAATCCTAATCGCTCAGATGAAGAAGAGTTCCAAGCGTTCGCATCCAATCCAAAGCTAAACCACTTTTTTAGAGATGTTGCAGCCAGCGAAGAACAAGATCAAGAAGAATTAAGACAAATATGGGAGATTATAAAACAGAGGAAAAAGTCAAAATGAGGGGGAGACGTTTTGGCACAGTGCACTTATTGCAATAAGAAAGGGTTCTTTCTTAAACTTTCTAATTTAGGGTTATGCATGCAATGCGAAGGTCCAGTCAAAATAGCAATAAATAGACATATTGAAATAATTCAGGAGTCCGCTGAACTTGTTGACAACTCAAAAGTCTTCGGTACTCGTATGGGTCGGCTTGATACTATAATTGATAATTTGAATGTGTTGCAAGAAGAGTACGTTTCCAAAGGTATTGTTCTTCCTTTCGACATACAGAATCAAAAGGATAAGATGGAATCGCTTAAGATTCAAATTATCGACGAAGAGGCCCACAAAAAAACTGAGGATTTTTTAAGAAAAGCAGGCTTAGCAAAAACTCTTAATACCAAAATAAATAATGCTAATAAAGCATTACTTTTTTTAAAAGAACTTCAGGATGATTATGGGTATGTAAATGAGACTCTTGGAATCGAAGTAATTCAATTTATACACGACTCGGAATACCAAGATCTTTTGTTGAAAGCTGAAAAAGAGGAGTTTAAAGAAAACTACAAAAAAGCTATTGATAGATACAAAGATGTCCTTTTCTTCCTTCGAAAAGATGATATTGATGATAGTTTACAACAAGACAAAATTTCATTTGTTGAGAATAAAATAGATAGCTTATCAGCAGCTATTATTAAGGGGTGAATTTATGTATTTCTTAGCCGTAATTCTTCCTCCAGTAGCCGTATTGCTCACCGGTAAACCAATCCAGGCTTTATTAAATTTTGTTTTAACTTTATTTTTTTGGATCCCAGGAGTTATCCACGCAATATTGGTTGTAAAGGATAAAAAAGATGATAAAAGAATGGTTAAACAAGCGAAAATAATAGCAAATGCAAACAAAGAATAATTCTGCCCTTTCAGGGCTTTTCTTTTAATCATTAAAACGAACACACGTTTGAGTTTCAAGGGGGACATCTCATGACACACCAGCAAAAAAATTATCATCAAAATCATATGGAAGCTTACATATATAAACTTCTTAATGAAATGAATATCACTCACCCGCTACAACTAAACATGTTCGACATCTCAGATAAATTAGGAGTGTATCTTCACTTATATGAGGGCAGCAGTCGTGGGATTATTGACGGGGATGAAAAATACATATTTTTAAATAAAAATTTATCACCTCCTGAATTACAGCAAGACTTCGGCCATGAATTGCACCATGTATTACACCATGCAGGCGATCAACGTAAAATGCATCCATTATTTATCGAACTACAGGAACGTCAGTCGAATAGCTTCATGTACGAATTTTGCGTACCTACATATATGTTGCAAAGTGTTAACCTCCCATTAGATAAGACAGATGCCATCAAGATGATTGTTGCTTTGTTTAATGTGACGCCAATTTTCGCAGCTGAAAGACTAAACCGGTATTACCAAAGATCGTTTGCTAACAGGATTGTTTATGGTGGGTTTTAATCTTATACCCTCAAAGGAGGTGATAGAAATGTGTTGATATGTCTTGATTACTATTTTTATAGATGAAAGGAGTATTGTAAATGGCAGGACATGCACGACAACGGGGTAAAGGGAAATGGCAATTAGAAGTTGATCTTGGCCATTATATTGACCCTAAAACCGGAAAAAAGAAGAGAAACAAAAAATACAAAACAATTACAGCAAAAGGACAACGTGAGGCTGAATTAGAGTTGGCTCGTTTTATCACTGAAGTTAAAGGCGATGACCATTTCGAAGGCAGGAAGATTAACTTTGTTGAGTTTGTTCAGAAAGAATGGTTTCCGAAATCAGTGATGCGGAATTTATCACATACTACGATTGCGAAATATGTCAATTACACAGAAAACCGCATATTGCCCGCCTTTCAGTATTTGCGCGTTGACCAAGTACAGCCGCAACATATAATTGATTTCTTGCATAACCTTGGCGAAGAAGGAATGAGACTGGATGATAAAAAGGGCAAGCTTGCCGACACAACGATTTATTACCATTATCGCATTTTAAAAGGGATATTTAATTACGCCGTAAGCAGTCGAATAATTGAGTCATCGCCAATGGACGGAATTGATCGGCCTAAGGTTAAGAAATCTAAAGTTGACGTGTACGATGATGACGAAGCCGCCGCCGTTGTCGAAGCCTTGGAATCAGAACTCTTACATTGGCGAGTCGCTATCAAGTTACTGATTACAACCGGCATGCGAAGATCTGAGTTGATGGGCCTTGATTTGGATAAGCATATTAATTACGAGGAAGGGATTGTACATGTCGAGCAGGCATTGACATATACAAAAGAGGAAGGATATCAAATACATGATATTAAAAAAGGTAATGGCAGTGAAAGTGAAGGTAAACGTGATATATATTTATCGAACATTGTCATAGACGATTTAAAGGTTTTACGCGAACAAAAGATGGAAGAGCGATCTGTATATGAGACGCTTTGGAGGGATGGCAAGCATAATCTCATTCTTTCCCACCCAAACGGCGAACCGTATAGCCCCTCTTCCGTCCGTACCTGGTGGGTGAGATTTTTGGAAAGGCACGAATTACGATATATAAAACCCCATGCCTTACGCCATACCTCAGCAACCATTCTTATCAACCAGGGCGTTCATCCGAAAACTATATCAGAACGTCTCGGGCATTCCGACATCAAAATCACGATGAATACGTATGGACATGCATTAAGAAAAGCCGACAAAGCAGCGACAGATAAATTTGATTCTATTTTTACGAAACAGGAAGATGACGAAAAATAATGCATTAAACACCACTATGAATTACCTTGTTTTTCGTTTTGGTCGGCAAAATGTCGGCAAAAAAGACGGCGCTTCCTTTTCAGATTCACAATGAACCTTCAAGAAACGCCGTCACTTCAATGTTTTCCTCTATGGAGCATAGGGGGTTCGAACCCCTGACCTTCACACTGCCAGCGTGACACTCTCCCAGCTGAGCTAATGCCCCGAAAATATATACAAATCAATTATAACAAGGGGCAATATAAAAGACAATGATACATGAAGCTGTTTTCAGTTTATATCAAATGAACTTCACGATAATGCTTGCTGAACACTAACATTCGATCATATCTGATACAATATAAAGTAAGAAAAGACAATGGATTGGGGGAAACCTTCTTGCAGCATGCTGAACGTGAAATCAAGAACGAAGTTTTTCTTTGCGACCGGAAAGGTCTATTGAATCCTGAGGCGATTGGCTTTGCTCGAAAGCCGATCATTACGAGCAACTTACGTGGCCACTTCATGCGAAAGAAAAAGTGGAATTATTGGTGTGTGTTTGGAGAAGATCTCATGTTTTCCGCAACGATCAGTCATCTTGATTATGCGGCAGTCTGTTTTGTCTATATATTGGATTATGAAACGCAACGTTTTTTTGAAAAACAAATTACGATTCCTTTAAGCCGAAAGGTGAAAATGCCTGAGGATGTATTAGGCAATGTGAAATTCGTGAATGACCAGCTCTCTCTCCAATTTGTCCATCTTCAAAACGAAACACATCTTTCTGTCACCATTCAAGACTTTGACAATGAAGTGTTGCACGCTGATTTGCATATTATACATCCCGAGGAAGACGAGTCATTGAATGTTGTCATTCCGAAAAATCGTGAAATTTTCCAATTCACAGCGAAGCATCATTCCTTACCGACTTCCGGCTTTGTTAAAATTGGCAGAAGACGGTACGATTTCAATCCTGACTATAGTTTTTCCGTTTTGGATTACGGCCGCGGGGTTTGGCCCCGCAAAGCTGAATGGAATTGGGCAATGGCTTCACAGCGAGCTGGCGGCCGCAGGATCGGGCTTAATTTTGGAGGCAAGTGGACAGACGGCACTGGAATGACAGAAAATGCCGTGTTCATTGATGGGAAAATGACGAAAATCCACGAAGACGTACTCTTTCATTATGACCCAAGCAACTTTTTACGTCCTTGGACTATTCGGACACGTTTTTCAAACGATGTTCAACTGACATTTACCCCCTTTTTTAAGCGTGTAGCCAAAACGAATGTGCAGGTCGTCAGCTCAGAAGTACATCAGCTTGTCGGATACTTCAACGGCCGCATTAAACTTTACGACGGCTCGACATTAACTGTAAGGCAAATGTTAGGCTGCTCTGAAGAGCATATAGCAAAATGGTAATGTTAACGGCAGCTATGTAACGCGTTACAATATCCTTTGTAACGCTTTTTCAAACATTTTCTTACTTCCTTTGACTCAAATTCAGATCTCTATGGTTTAAATTTTTCCTTTCGTGGAAAAATGAAAATAGAGAATATAGAGAGGTCGTGAATCTGTTGAAGAAATTCAGCCTGTTAGGAACTTTCCTATTGGCATCCATCCTAATGCTATCTGCATGCGGAAAATCTGACCAAAAGAATAACAACAACACTCAAGAAAATGATCAAAGTACGGATAGTGTTACAAATGTTTCCGATGAATCTGGCGGCACCATTAACCAAGGCGACGGGTATGGATTCGATAAGTTCGACTTGGAAATCGAAGTGGACGGCAAAGATGCGATTGACGTGGAATACGACGTAGATAAGGATGTAGATGCTTCGTATCAAGATCAATTGACGAATATCCATTTAAAAGACACGGAAGCGATCGATAAATTAGATGAGTTTTTCATGAAGCTTAAATTGACGAAAGATACTTCCGGTGAAGATGCCCGAGATGCCATTTTGGAATGGTTCGGCTTGGATAACTACTCCAAATTTGAATTGGAAGTTGATTTTGATGATGGCAATGAATTGAATTTCCAAGAGACGAAATAACAAGAAGAGACATTCTGGGTTTTCCAGATCGTCTCTTCTTCTGCTTTCAACGATTGCTCACACTTTCGATTCCAAAAGCATGTTGTAATAAACTCCTTGCCGCTCAATCAATTCTTCCTGGCTGCCTGATTCAATGAGCTCTCCTTGCCCCATTACATATACTGTATCAGCCTTCCGTACAGTGTTCAGCCTATGGGCAATGACAAAACTCGTCCTTCCTTCCATAAGCCTATCGAGCGCTTCCTGAATCTCCAGCTCCGTCACCGTATCAATGCTGCTCGTCGCTTCATCCAACAATAGCAATACTGGATCGGCAACTAACGCCCTCGCAATTGACAGAAGCTGTTTCTGACCTTGTGAAATCTCTCCGCCATCGGCTGTCAGCACAGTGTCATATCCATTTTCCAATCGAGAAACGAAATTATGCGCATTTGCCTTTTTCGCAGCTTCTATTACTTCTTCATCCGTTGCATCCAAACGGCCATAACGAATATTTTCCATAACGGTCGCTTCAAAAAGGAATGGATCTTGCAAAACAAATGCCATATGGTTGCGCAATGTCTTCCGAGGGAGCTCGCGAATTGAAATGCCATCGATGTAAATATCGCCTTTATCTACTTCATAGAAACGCGCCAACAATTGCATGATCGTCGTTTTCCCTGCTCCGGTTGCACCGACGAAGGCGGCTGTCTCGCCAGGCTTCACGTGGAATGAAACATTTTTGATCGTATAACCATCCGTATCGACAGAATATCCGAAAGAGACATCCTTGAACTTTACATCTCCCGTTAAAATTGTATCCTCGTGCTCTGTCGCATCATCTTCTTCAATTGGTTCATCCATAATTTTAAAAACCCGCTCCGCACCAGCAATCGCTGAAAGCACTGTATTGAACTGGTTGGAAAGATCATTCAGTGGCCTTGTGAATTGACGTGCATATTCTGAAAATATGACGATCGTTCCGATTGTAACGATGCCGTTCCCTTTTAAAGCTAACAGTCCCCCAACGCCCGCCACAATCGCAAAGCTTGCGTTGTTTAGCATGTTCATCACTTTTGGAATGAAACCTGCATACGTCAATGCCCAAAAACCTGTCCTGCGAAGATAGCTGCTTTTTTCGGCAAATTCCTCCATCATTCGCTCTTCCTGCGAAAATGCTTTGACGATCCGCTGACCAGAAATCGTTTCTTCAATCATTCCGTTCAATTCACCAACCGCTCGTTGCTGTTCCTTATAAAGCAATCCTGTACGGCGTGTAATCCAGCGAACCGCGATAAACATGACGGGCACGATAACCATCGTCAGCAATGTCAAAATCGGGCTTAAATATAACATGACCGCCAACGTGCCGACTAATGTCAAGATACTTGAAAACACTTGCACGAAAGAAGAGTTTAATGTTTGGCTGACGTTTTCAATATCATTCGTCACCCGGCTCATCAATTCCCCATGCTGTCTTCGATCAAAAAATGACACCGGCAGCTTTTGCAAATGAGAAAACAAGTCTGTCCGCAGCCGTAATACTGTTTTTTGTGCAATACCTACCATCCAAAAACTTTGGAAATAAAGTGCGAATGAAAGACCAACATAGATAGCAATTAGCAATCCAATTTTTCCTGCCAAGCCATCGAACTGCATTGGAATAATGTGTAGGTCAATGATTTTACCAATTAAGAAAGGTCCTAACAACGACAGGACGGAACTGACAAACACTAATGACAGAACCGTAATGAGCAGGGCTCGCTGTTCATCGACTAATTTCCAAATTCTCCAAAGCACCGATTTCCAATCGCTTGCCCGCTCTACTTTTTTGCGGGACGGACCTTTAATATCCTCTTTCCTTATGATCGGTTCGTATCCGAATGGTTTACGAATGGTTCGCAACATCGATCACCGCCTCCTCTTCTGATTGAGATTGTGCGATTTTACGGTAGAGCGCGGATTGCTCCATCAAATCGGCATGCGTACCGTAACCGACTACTTTCCCTTCATCCAACAGAAGGATATGATCTGCGCCTTTGGCAGTTTGGATTTTCTGGGTAACGACTAACATCGTTGCACGCTCCCCTTCCAAAGCATCCCACAATGCCGTTTCTGTTTTAACGTCCAGTGCGCTCGTACTGTCATCTAAAATAAGTATGGACGGCTTCCGGACAAGTGCTCTTGCAATGGAAAGACGTTGCTTTTGCCCGCCCGATAAGTTGACACCTTTTTGCCCTACGCGCGTTTCATACTTTTTAGGAAATAAATCAATCGACTCATGGATTTGCGCCTTTTTTGCTGCCTCTTCCAATTCGTCGACCGGAGCGTCTGTATCTCCCCAGGATAAATTCTCCATTATTGAACCTGTAAATAAAATCGATTGCTGCGGGACAAGACCAATGGCATCCCGAAGCTCCTTTAGTGGCCAGTCGCGAACTTCTTTGCCGCTAACATAGATCTCCCCGTCAGTCGGGTCGAAAATACGCGGTATTAAATTAAGCAAAGTCGACTTACCCGCTCCTGTCGATCCCATAATCGCCAATTTTTCTCCCGGTGACACATGGAAGGAAACTCGATCCAAAATAGGTTCTGCTTTACCCGGATAATAGAAGGACACGTCTTCAAAACGCAAATCTCCTTCCAAGTCGATCATTCCAGAGATTTCCCCTTGATGGTCTTCTAAATCGTCATTCGCCAACAACACTTCTTCCATCCGCTCAGCTGAAGCTTTTGCACGGGATAGCGAAACGATAATGAAGGCGAACATTGAGAACGCTCCTGTCATTCGCAGTGCATAGTTAACAATCGCGACAAGTTCACCGACTTGGGCATCTCCGCTCTGGATTTCCCCCGCCCCAAACCAAAGCACGGCCATTAAGCTCGCATTCATAATGAACAGCAGCACTGGCAAAATAAGCTCCATCATCCGCATTGCAGTCACTGTATTTTTACGCAATAAATCCGCTACTTTCGAAAAACGGGTTGCTTCGTAAGCGCCGCGTAAATAGGCTTTAATAAGCCTAACAGCTTGTAAATTCTCTTGAATGACCCGATTGACCCGGTCCAGACGTTTCTGCACTTGGGCAAACAAACCGACTCCTTTACGTGCCATGACGATTAAAAAAATGAGCAGAACCGGTGCGCCAATCAATAAATAAAGCGCCAATTTCACATTGACGACAAATGCCATGACGAGGCTTCCTACGACTAACAATGGAGCTCGCAGCATAATGCGTAGCCCCATGAACAAGACGTTTTGCACCATCGTAATATCACTCGTCAATCTTGTAATTAAACCTGAAGTTGGAAACCTGAGAAATGTTGCCATCGTAAAAGACTGAACTTGGCGAAACAACGCCTGCCTCAAGTCAAATGCAAAGCTTTGTGAAGCATGAGCCGCAAAAAAGGAGTTGACTCCGCCTGCGAAGAAAGCGATAAATGATAAAGCCATCATGACACTTCCCCATGTCCAAATGACCTTTACATTTTCAGCTAAAATCCCATCATCAATTATTTTAGCAATCAGCAACGGCTGAATTAGTTCAACAGATAACTCCATCAGCATTAATAGTAGCGCGATTACAATTAGCCATTTGTAGGGCTTGGCGTAAGAAAATACGGTCTTCATGTTACAACCCCCAAAAATCTTTCGGTTTACGAATTATATTTGTCATCATTATGCCACAGTTTAGACAATCTGTATAGCGAATGAAAGAATTTTTATTCACTTACAACTGTTCCGATAATAAAAATAGAATTGCAAAAAGAAGAACACCATTATGCATCCTCCTCAGACTGTAGACAAAGTATTATTTCACTTTGTCAATAATCTTTTGAAGGTTTTTGGTTATGGGATAAGTGTTTGCATAGCTTGGCTTGAAAACGCTTGCCATATGGAAGGCAGTCTAAGTGAGCGACTTCCGCAGCACTTTAATTTCCGCAAGTAACGCAGAAAAGCTGCAAATCGAACTCTTCATTGTTCAATTCGCAGTATGTGAACGTTTGTCAAGAAGCCGAGAAGGAAGCTGTTATGCATCCTCCTTCACTTTACTTCCTGCCACTGATAAACCTGTAACTCCAACGAGCATAATGAGAGCACCTATCATCTGGTATGCAGCTAATACTTGACCGAACCATAAAACAGAAATCACCATTGCTGTTAACGGCTCGAAGCTCGATAGTATGCTCGTTTCAACTGGAGAAATATATTTCATACTGCCAAGGAACAATAAAAAGGCGGCTGTTCCAACTACAATAATAAGTAAAAGAACGGCTGAAATTTTACTATCCGTTAATACATTGAGCTCTTTTGGGAAATTCATCACATTGAAAATGAATAGCACTATACCTCCAACTAACATTCCCCACCCAACGACGATCAATACGCCCCATTCATCCATAAGTCGCACAGGGTAAAGTGTATAAAAAGCAAAAGCAAATCCGACTGCAACGCCCCACAAAAGTGCCTCACTGGAAAGTGCGATCCCCGAAAACGTCCCATTGGTCAATAAAAGAAAAAGACCTGTTAGCGTAACAGCCATCCCGATGATTTGCGCAATCGGCGGCTTCGATTTTTGACGCAATGAAACGAAAAGGATAATATATATTGGTGCTAAAAACTGAAATAACGTTGCAATGACAGCATTGCTTGACTCAATTGAACCTACAAAAGTGAGTTGCACACCTAACATGCCAAAAATACCAAAGATCATCAGTTGTCTTAACCATACTTTATGGCGCAATGGCTGCAAGATAGCAATTCCTTTGATTTTTAAGGCAAATAGAATTCCTGCCCCTGCTAAAATGAGACGAATAATTAACATAAAGGAGATGGACATATGGCTTGCTGCCAATAGCCATTCAATCATCGGGCCAGTTGCTCCCCAGAGCATAGCGCCAAAAATAATCATCATAATGCCTTTTACTCTTTTCATTAAAAACACCTGCCAATTTCACGATTTGTTTACAAATTACATAGGTATATAGTAATTTTCCATAGATAGGATGTTTAATTGGCAAACTTCCTATATAATAAATACCATAACATCCGAAAGGGGACAGATAGATGAATTCGGCAAATGAAAAAACCCCGACAGAATTGCCGCATATCATGAAAGGTCTCGAACAATTTTATATGGTAACCCGTACGGATGGTGAAGGCTTGATAACCTATTCAAATAACAACTTCTTAGCAACAAGCAAATGGACACCAAAACGTATAATGGGAAAGTCTTTTTGGCAGATGTTTCCCGATAATGAGGATAACCAATTGGAAGCGCACACGATTTGGAATCGAGTTCTAAACGGCAAAACATGGTTTGGATCCATCGAAAAAATGACACGCCATGGCGATCCATATTTCGTTAAAATGCTTGCTATTCCAATAATGAATTCCAATAAAAAATTAGAATCTGCCACCTTCATCGAATTGGATATAACCGATGATGTGAAGTTGAAGGAACAGCTTCAGCAAATTGCGTTCCTCGACTTTGAGACGGGACTTATGAGCCGCCATAAATTAGAGACGATGGTAAACGAATTTATTCGGGACGATCGACATTTTTCTTTTGTTTATATTACAATCGATCATTATTATACACTCAAAGATTTGCAATCATATGATTCTGAGTCGATTTTAATACAAGAGTTCACGAATCGGTTAAAAAGATTTTTCCAAGATGAGCCGATTGCGCGGGTCGGCGTAAGCCAATTCGTCGTATTGACGTCTTTCGGCGACTGGTTTGTACAAGGCTTTCTATCTTTCTTGAAAGAGCAGCCGATCTATATTGACAATAAAGCACTTCCGCTAACAGTGAGCGGTGGCATAGTCCGTTATCCAGAGGACCAGCAAACATTTACACATCTAATTAAAGCGGCTTTAACCGCAACGAAAAACATTACAGACCAAGGCGGCGGCAAAATCGCATGCCTTTCGACGGAATCCCATGTCATATTGAATCGCCGTTCGAAAATAGATAAAAAAATGCTCACTGCTTTGGACCATCGTAATTTACAAGTCGTCTACCAGCCGCAAATGGATATCGCTACAGGTGAGACGACTGTTTATGAGGCACTAGTTAGATGGCAAGATGAAGAATTAGGCTATATTATGCCAGATGAATTAATACCGATTGCCGAAGAAAACGGACATATTCATGCAATTGGCGCATTCGTCATTGAAGAAGCGGCAAAAATGGCGGTCACTCTATCGAACAAGAAGCATGATGCCATTATTTCCGTCAATACATCCGTTAGAGAATTCAATAATTCTCAAATGCATGAAAAATTAACGAATATATTAGAGAAAACAAAGTGCCCTTCCAATAAAATCCAACTGGAAATCACTGAAAAGTTTGCTTTGCAGGCAGAGCAAGAACATTCAATTGTTTTGCAGATGAAAAAGCTGCAAGAAGACGGCATCCAATTCACATTAGATGATTTCGGAACCGGCTACGCATCGTTCCGTTATATGCAAAGCTTGCCGATTTCTAAAGTGAAAATCGACAAAGTCTTTATCCAGTCTTTATTAACAATGCCTAAAAACAAGAAGCTGGTCGAAGGAATGATTCTTTTCAGCAAAACAATGGGCTTTTACGTTGTTGCTGAAGGCGTCGAATCCGAAGAACAGTTTGAACTGTTGAAGGAAATGGGCGTAGATGCGGTGCAAGGCTATTATATCGGGGCTCCTGTCACTGCGGAGGAGATCTTTCAAAACTTATAGGCTAAAGCTAAATGAATTCCACATGATATAAAAAATGGGGCTGTCCAGAAAGTCAGTGAAAACTGATTTTCTGTGATAGTCCCTTTCTGGTTGGAGAATAAATGGGGAACCCCTGACAACCGTCGCTTTCCGTTCCAG
>NZ_JBHTLT010000128.1:0-54860 GCF_042679045.1 Sporosarcina contaminans
CTGGAACGGAAAGCGACGGTTGTCAGGGGTTCCCCATTTATTCTCCAACCAGAAAGGGACTATCACAGAAAATCAGTTTTCACTGACTTTCTGGACAGCCCCTTTATTTCAATCTATTTTTTTAAAAACAAGTGAAGCGTTGTGTCCGCCAAATCCTAAGGAATTGCTCATCGCATATTTGATATCTGCTTTTCTTGCTTCATTGACTACGTAGTCAAGATCGCATTCCGGATCGGCAGTTTCATAATTCATAGTTGGTGGCAACATGCCTTCCTGCAATGCTTTCACTGTGAAGATTGCTTCCAAGCCGCCAGCTGCACCTAATAAGTGGCCAGTCATCGATTTTGTTGAACTCATTGATAGTTTGTAGGCGTGTTCGCCGAATACTGTTTTGGCTGCAATTGTTTCAAATAAATCATTGTAAGGTGTGCTCGTTCCGTGCGCATTTATATAATCGATTTTGTCAGGTGTTATGCCTGCTTCATCGATTGCTTGCTGCATTGCACGTGCCGCACCTTCCCCTTCAGGAGCAGGTGCAGTAATATGGTGGGCGTCACCCGTAGAACCATAGCCAATCAATTCAGCATAGATTTTCGCACCGCGTTTCTTCGCATGCTCGTATTCTTCAAGAATTAGAATACCTGCACCTTCTCCGATTACAAAACCATCCCGGTCTTTATCGAATGGACGCGAAGCTTTTTTAGGATCAGGATTCAATGACAGAGCAGTATTTGAACAGAAACCAGCAACTGCCATTGTAGTGATCGGTGCTTCCGTGCCTCCTGTAATCATTACATCCGCATCGCCACGTTTAATGACCTCAAATGCGTCGCCGATCGAGTTCGTTCCAGATGCACAAGCTGTCACTGTACAAGAGTTAATGCCTTTTGCCCCGAAATGAATGGATACTTGCCCCGAAGCCATGTCAGGAATCATCATCGGCACGAAGAACGGGCTGACACGTCGATAACCTTTTTCAAGGAATGTTTTAAACTGTTGCTCATGTGTCTCCATTCCACCGATCCCCGAACCGATCCAAACACCAGTGCGCAATGCCGTTTCTTCATCCAACTCCAATTCTGCATCCTTCATAGCCATAATGGAAGCTGCCATTGCATAATGCGTAAACCGGTCCATCTTCCGTGCATCTTTACGAGGTATATATTCCTCAATATTGAAATCCTTTACTTCAGCCGCAACTTTCACAGGAAATTGATCTGCATCTAAGCGCGTTAAAGGACCGATTCCAGATTGTCCATTTAACACTGCTTCCCATGACGCTTCAGCAGAATTTCCGACTGGAGAAACCGCTCCAATCCCTGTTACAACGACACGACGTTTTTCCATCTTGAATACTCCCCTTCTCTTTTGCGATCAAATTATTACCTATTGTATAATATCGATCCGTTCATACGCTAATAAAGTGATACCCCAAACGGCAAGGTACATTCATCAGCTACTTATTCAGTAGTCCTATGAAGAAAAAGTTATCTTCCCCACTTTATACATAGGGCTCCCCAAGTCAATCCTCCGCCGAAGCCTACCAATACGATAATATCATCATCCTTCAATTTACCTTCAGCTAAATCATCGTACAACGAAATCGGTATTGAGGCTGCAGATGTATTACCATATTTATGAACAGTCTTAGACATTTTCTCAATCGGCAATCCTAACCGTTCACGCGATGCTTCCATAATTCGGATATTTGCTTGGTGTGGGATTAAATAATCGACATCTTCTGTCGTCAAGCCCGCTTTCTTTGTTACTGCCACAGCTGATTCGCCCATTTGGCGCACAGCAAATTTAAAAACTTCCCGGCCATTCATTTGAATATGCGAATCTTGATAAAGATGTTTTCCACCGCTGCCATCTGCACCTAACTCAAATGATAGTATGCCGCGTCCCTCGCTCACTTTACCAACAACTGCAGCGCCAGCTCCATCGCCAAATAAAACGGCCGTATTCCGATCTTCCCAATCCATAATTTTAGATAATTTCTCAACACCGACTACTAAAACATTTTCATACGTGCCCGCTTCAATAAAATGCTTCGCTGTAACGACACCGTACATGAATCCAGAACAAGCTGCTGAAATATCCATCGCTGCAGCATTTTTTATCCCTAAGCGGTCTTGTATCATCGCAGAAACCGACGGGAATGGACGATCAGGCGTAACCGTAGCAACGATTATTAAACCAATTGTCTGTGGATCAATCCCAGAATTTTGAATAGCGCTTAAAGCTGCTTCGTACGCCATATCAGACGTATCCGTCTCGCTGTCAGCAATTCTTCTTTCCTCTATGCCTGTTCTTGTTCGGATCCATTCATCCGATGTATCCATCCTTTTTTCCAAATCGCTGTTTGTCACGACATGGGAAGGAACAAATTTACCAATCCCAAGAAGACCTGCATTCATTTTCTCATACCCCGTTCCTTATTATCTATTCCTATTACCTGGTGTTAATTATAAAAGATTATTGAGTATTTTTCAATATGATGACACTAATTTGCCAAAGAAAAAAAGTTTTGCCGATTCTTTTGTTTATTGAATGTACAAGCTATGGTATGATGAATGAGGAAATTGTTAAGTCGAGGTGATATCGATGAAATATATTATAACTTTCTTTTGGTCTTTCATTTTAGTGACGATGTTGAATTATGTAGCTGGTTCAATTGCCAGTATCGAAGTATTTGACTTCACAGGCGGCATCATCGCTTCAATTGTTTTATCAATTCTTGTCTTAATGGTAACTGCGGTTATTGGGAACGAGGAAGTAGCAGATCATTAAGAAATGAAACCGTTCCTTTCACAGAACGGTTTTTTATTTTTCCATCCGATAGGTACTGATCATGCGGGTTCAGACGTGTAATAGATAGATTTTACTGGCGCCAATCGTGTGGGCTCTGGCACCACTTCGTTTTTCTGGCGCGTTGCTCGATTTTACTGGCTCTATTTGAATCAGTTATACTGGCGCTACATCAAAAAGCACATACGAAAAAACACCTGCCACAACGATTGACAGGTGTCTTTCTTCATCTTATACAATTTCCACATCCAACTTTCCATCTATCATCGTCAAAGAAAGCTTCTGTCCTTCCTTCAATTCACCTTTAATCACTTCTTTAGCAACTGCTGTTTCTACATGTCGCTGAATGAACCGTTTCAAAGGCCGTGCGCCGAAATCAGGATCAGTTCCTTCTTTAACAATCCAATCCAGTACAGCATCGCTATAAATCAGCTCTACTTCTTGCTCCTGCAAACGTTTGACTAAGTCTTCCAATAGCTTTTTAGCGATTAATCGGAAGGTGTCTCCCGACAATGAATGGAAGATAATAATGTCATCCATCCGGTTCAACAGCTCCGGTTTGAAATGTCGACGCAGTTCAGCCATGACAAGGTCTTCTGTCGCATGGTCTTCCGAATCGAACTGGCCTTCCAACAAGAAGGCTGAACCGATATTGGAAGTCATGATAACAACTGTATTCGTAAAATGAACTAATCTTCCTTGGCTATCAGTAATTCGTCCATCATCCAAAATTTGAAGCAAAATATTGGAGACATCAGGGTGTGCCTTTTCGATTTCATCTAACAAAACGACTGAATATGGATTGCGCCTTACCGCTTCTGTCAATTGTCCGCCTTCTTCATAGCCGATATATCCCGGAGGTGCACCTACTAAACGGGAAACACTATGTTTTTCCATATACTCGGACATATCAATTCGGATGAAATGATCTTCCGAATCGAAAAGTGTGGCGGCCAATGTTTTTGCGAGCTCTGTTTTACCGACACCTGTTGGCCCTAAAAACAAGAAAGAACCGATCGGTTTATTTGGATCTTTAATGCCTGCGCGAGCACGCCATACCGCCTCTGTTACTAACTGGACTGCATCATCTTGGCCGATAACCCTTTCCTCAAGCGTTTCACGAAGGCGCAGTAGCTTTTCTCGCTCTCCTTCTACCAATTTTGTCACTGGGATTCCTGTCCAGCGCGCCACAATCATAGCAATTTCATCTTCTGTTACTTCTTCTCTCAAAAGTCTTTGCTCTTGGCTGTTTGCAAGTGGCACTTCCAAAGCTTGGAGTTCCTTTTCTAATTCTGGAATTTTGCCATATTGGAGTTCGGCAGCTTTATTTAGATCAAACCGGTTTTGTGCATCCTCCAATTCACGGCGATAACGGTCCAGTTCTTCACGCTTCTCTTGGATTTTTCGCAATGCTTCCTTTTCTTTATTCCACTGCTCTCTCATGTCAGCAGATGAATCTTTCAAATCACGTAATTCTTCACGCAACGCTTCCAAACGGGTTTGGCTTATTGCATCCTTCTCCTTTTGCAATGCTTGTTCCTCAATTTCAAGTTGCATCATTCTGCGAGTGACAGAATCAAGCTCTTGCGGCATAGAATCAATTTCCGTGCGGATCATTGCGCTCGCTTCGTCAATTAAATCAATCGCTTTATCCGGCATGAAACGCTCTGTTAAATAACGGTCTGACAATGTAGCGGCCGCCACGATTGCTCGATCGTGGATTCGGACACCATGATGCAGCTCGAACCGTTCTTTCAGCCCTCGTAAAATGGATATCGTATCCTCTACAGAAGGCTCCCGCACAAATACTTGCTGGAAACGTCTTTCCAATGCTGGATCTTTTTCAATATATAAGCGATATTCATCCAAAGTCGTTGCACCGATGCAATACAATTCTCCTCGCGCAAGCATCGGCTTCAGCATATTGCCCGCATCCATTGCTCCTTCCGTTTTGCCAGCACCGACAATCGTATGGATTTCATCAATGAAAAGTATAATTTCCCCTTCACTATCTTTCACTTGCTTCAGTACGCCCTTCAGACGCTCTTCAAACTCACCACGAAACTTTGCCCCGGCAATTAAAGCACTCATATCCAATTCAAATATTTGCTTGTTTTTCAACCCGTCCGGCACATCGCCTTTTACAATCCGTTGCGCAAGTCCTTCCACGATTGCCGTTTTCCCGACTCCCGGCTCGCCAATTAATACAGGATTATTTTTCGTCTTTCTCGATAAAATCCGCACAACATTACGAATTTCTTCATCCCTGCCGATAACAGGATCCATTTTGCCGCTTTTTACATCTTCTACAAGGTTTCGCCCAAATTGTTCAAGCGGTGTACGTTGGTCTTCTTGCACGCCGTCCATTCTCATCTGCATTCACCTCATTGTTTGACTTTGACTATCTTTGATTAATTAAATTATAAGGAGAAATAGCGTTACTGTACATTTTTTTGCTTGCTCTATTCTCCTACCCGCACGATAATCAATAAAACATATTTATGAATGCAATAACTGGCGATTCGCGACAACGATACCATCTTCATCTGCATAAACATAATGGCCTTCGACCCAATCGATATCCCCGAAAAACAAAGACACGCCTCGCTCTCCCTTGCCTTCCTTATTGCTTTTAAAAGGATTCGTGCCTAACGCCAAAATGCCGATATCCATTTCTGATAAGTCTGCGGAATCTCTAACGCAACCATTAATAATGATTCCTGCCGCTTTACGTTCTGTCGCAATGCTCCCTAACTTGTCCCCCAACATTGCACATCTCATCGACCCTCCACCGTCTACGACTAATACGTCTCCTTCTTTTAAAGATTGAAGTGCTTCTTTTACCAAAACATTGTCCTCAAATGCTCTTACAGTAACGATTGGACCTGAAAAACGTTTTCGTTTTCCGAATGAATGGAATGGTGCTGTGCAAAATGATAATTCCTTGGCATATTCATCACATAAATCTGCAGTTTTAAACTCCATGCTGTATTCCCCTTTCAGTGCGATTTGTTTATCAAAAAAAGCTGAATGACAAACGTCAAACAGCCTTTTCTCCCCATCATATAACTTCTTCATAAATAGAACTTGTTCCATAGAAGCTATGCTTGAAATAAATGCCGCTTAATGGAATATCGCAAAAAAATACGCCACGCATTCTATCGCTTGAATCTTTGTCGCTATGGGACAGAAGAAACAGAACGCGAGTGATTGAAAACGACTTGAGCCGCATTTACTGATAGCAATAATCTATTTTAATCTCACAAGACAAGATGGATTATCGTACGCCTAACGCCATTTTTGCATAGCGGGACATTTTGTCGCGTGACCAAGGCGGATTCCAGACGATATTGACATCTACGTCTTTCACCTCAGGAAGCTCAGATAGTTCTTGCTTAATATTCATGACGATTTGCGGACCCATCGGACATCCCATAGAGGTTAGTGTCATGTCCACCTTTGCAGTGCCTTCATCGTCTAAGTCCACATTGTATACAAGCCCTAAATTGACAATATCGATGCCAAGCTCAGGATCGATCACATTTTCAAGTGCACCCATGATGCTGCCTTTCATATCATCATTCATTGATATTCCCCTTTCCGTCCATTATTATCTTCATCATAGCAAAGTTCTGCCTACTCCTTCAAATAACTTGCCAGCCAATCGGATGCTCGCAGCATTGCAGATCTTGATACTGTATGTCCAGCAGATGGTTCAGAGATAAATTGAAATCGCTCTACATCGTCAGCATAATCCTCTTTTACGGCATTGTAAAAATTGAACGTTGGCTCATAAGGAACGACCGAATCTTGTTCTCCGTGATAGAAAAGGACTGGTCTGTGATTCAACGCTGATCGATGCTTCGTCAAATCAAATATAGACAATGTATCCAATAAAGACTTCCGTTCTTCATCCGTGATCGGCAATTTGAATCCGCGTCGTTCAAATTGCGACATTTGCGCTTTTGCGAGTTCAACGAAGCCTGGTGAACCCATCATGACAGCAGCCGCATCGATCCAAGGATAGACCGTTAAGCAACCTAATGTCGTAATGCCCCCCATCGATGTACCTCCAACTGTAATTTTATTCGTACCTCTGGCAGATAGTTCCTGATGGAGAGTTTTCATTTCCTCAATCGACGTCAATACGATTTCCCAAAATCGGAGGCTCAGTTGGACTTCATCCAAATTTTCATCTCGAACGCCATGGAGATGTGCATCCGGAAGAAGTACTCTCACTCCTTGTTTCGCGATATTATATGCGTAATGTAAATTATGTTCCTTTGCACTTGTAAAACCGTGTAGGAAAATGGCTGTCGGAAGGTTGCTATTTTCAAGATTTTCCTCCACAATATGCAATAATGGAATGTTGCTCCAATTCTCTTCTTTTACAATGACCGTCATGCAAACACCTTCTGTTTCTTTTTTATGAGCGTAACAAAGTTTTATTGAAAAAACAAAGAGAATGGCCGCATGGCGGAATTTTTTGACTTACCCCCTCTTCAAAAGATAAGATAGTATCAATTACATCTTAGTTAGTTGGAGAGGTTTTTTTATTTGAAACGTTATTATTATGCTCTCTTTTAAGAGGGGCAGCTATAGAGGAGGGCATTCATATGAAACCGCATTTAATCGTCCTTGATTTGGATGGAACATTGCTAACCGATGAAAAAGTCATTTCAAAAAAAACTGAACATACATTGAAGAAGGCGAAAGATCATGGGCATCAAGTGATGATTGCAACAGGCAGGCCATACCGAGCTAGTGCCATGTACTACCGTCAATTAGGGCTTGAAACGCCAATCGTCAATTTCAATGGAGCGTTTGTTCATCATCCTACTGATCGTTCTTGGCAAACAATTCATGAAACGATCGCACTTCCTATAGTGTTAGACGTTGTTGAGGCAATGCGCGAGTTTCGACCGCACAACATCGTAGCCGAAGTGATGGATGACGTGTATATGCAATATCACGATGAACAGTTATTGGATATTTTCAATTTCGGGGATCCCGTTATTAGCAAAGGAGATTTAAGGAACTCCTTGAAAGTGGACCCAACGAGTTTGCTCATCCAAGCTGACGCTCAAACAGTCGACCCGATCCGCAAGCACTTGGCAGAAATCCATGCAGAAGCAATCGACCATCGACGCTGGGGGGCTCCTTGGGATGTGATTGAAATTGTTCGACATGGATTAAACAAAGCAGTTGGCATATCCCATGTATCCAAATGGCTTGGTATCCCGAAAGAGCGGATCATCGCTTTCGGAGACGAAGACAACGACCTTGAAATGATTGATTATGCTGGTGTCGGTGTAGCAATGGGCAATGGCATCGACCGGTTGAAATCCATTGCAGATGAAGTAACCTTAACAAATAATGAAGATGGAATCGCAAAAGTGTTGGAAGAGCGTTTGCTTTTAAAATAATATAGAAAAGAATGTGAGGGGTATGTATGAGAATTTTTGCCGATAGTGGCGCAGATTTACCAAAATCATTTTATGACAATAACGATGTAACATTGCTTCCGCTTCGGGTCTTGATTGACGGCAAAGAATATGAAGATGTTGTCGAAATTGATTCCAAAGAAGTATACGCAGCAATCCGCAATGGGAGCCATCCAAAAACTTCTCAAGCTTCACCTGAACTGCTTCATGCTACTTGGAAAGAGTTGGCCGAATCAGGCGATGACGGCATTTACATCGCTTTTTCATCAGAACTGTCTGGAACGTATAACACGGCAGTTATGATGAAAGATCAAGTAAAAGAAGTGAATCCGAATATGAATCTTGTCATCATTGATTCGCGGTGTGCTTCTTTGGGCTATGGTCTATTAGTCGAAGAAGCTGTAAGATTACGTGACGCAGGTGATGACGTTCGGACAATTGAACGGAAAATAAGATATATGGCTGCGCATATGGAGCATCTATTCACAGTTGAGGATCTTGATTACTTAGCTAAAGGTGGACGAGTTTCCAAAGCGAGCGCGTTCATCGGCGGGTTATTAAATATTAAACCGCTGCTACATGTTGAAAACGGTAAATTAGTTCCCATCGAAAAACATCGGGGACGCAAAAAAGTATTAAAAAGATTATTAGATGTAATGGAAGATCGCGGCGTTAATCTGTCCGAGCAAATGATTGGCATAAGCCACGGTGATGATGAAGCAACCGCTCTGGAAATGAAAGCACTCGTAGAGGAAAGATTTCATCCGAAAGCGGTTAATGTTCAAATGATCGGTTCGGCAATCGGTGCCCATGCGGGTCCTGGTACAATTGCCATGTTCTTTTTGAATAAAACGAAGGAATCATAATCGAAGAGGCTGTCCAATAAGTCTATGAAATAGAACAGGTGGGGAAAAACGCTTCGTTTTTCTCCACCTGTTCTCGTATTATTCTCATTTACTATTGAATGTAGCTCACGGATGCCAGCCACTTTCAGTAGATTGTGGTTTGCGAGTCTGTTCTTTGATATATGTACCGTATGGAATCAAAAATTCAAAACGTGGCTCCTTGTCTTCACCGACCGCATACAGATAATTTTTTTCGCTGCCATACTCTACATCCGCAATTACTCGTTTAGGCATTGGTAGAGAGGACTTTTCCAACTTTTACAAGTGAGGGATGAAACAGCGGGTGTCTGTGGGACGTAGGGTGATTGTGTAAAAAAGGATGAATTGGTTTTCCATTCCCATCTGTACATTGTAAGCAGGTTTCAGTTGACCGTTTTTCATGTGATCCTCTTTTATCCGCATGAAGGTGCATCGTTGGTATTATAGGGTTTAAATGAGGGCTTGATGTGTCTGTGTCGCTTGGAAATACTTACTTCCATTTCCTCTATTCCCAATGGCAGTTCTGCTATAATCATTCTTAGTAATCTTCGGATTGCACATAAAAGTCGTCTTTTCTAGAATGGGATTTAGTCACTTCCATTTTACAAGATTGGACGATTTTTTTGTATATTTATAGTTTGATGGAATGAGCAACGTTTCAAGGATACACCGCATTTCATCAACAGAAATAGGGGTGTTACAGAAAGTCAGTTTTTTACCGACTTTCTGAACAGCCCCTTCGTTTATTTTTTCTCTATAGAATTTTCTTGTTTTCTGCGGGCTCGTCCTTTTTTAATGGCAGTGAACAAGAATCCTAAAAAGATAATGTACACTAAGATGGATGCGATCAAGTAAGGCGTATTATATCCTTTATCTTCGTCAGCAATATATACTTCTGCCATTTCTCGGTCTAAAACGATTCGGAAAACATCATCATCTGATTCACGAATTAAATCGCTATCCAATAAACCGCGAAGCTTTTTATTATCGCCAATTTTAGAAACGGGAATTTCGACACTCGCCGTTTTAGTCGTATTGTTGATCGCGATAATCCAAGTCTCATCCTTTGATGAACGTTTATATACTAAAAATCCACCTTTATTATGCAGCATCTCAAAGTCGCCATTGCGCAATGTTTCGGATTGATTGCGTAAAAGATTCAAGTTGCCTATTAACTCTGCAAGTTCCATATCCGTTTTGAAGTTGAAGAACGGGTGGCTTTCTGGTGCTTCCTTTCCGTTTACTGCAATTTCAGTTCCATATGGTACAAGAGGAATGCCAGGCAATGTAAATAATGCAGTCGCAGCGACTTTCCAGCGAGTAGGAGGAAACATTCTCGCCTCTACCATTTCATATGTTAGTCGGGATCCAGCCAAATCATCAAACTGAATGATACCATTTGAATTGCTTTCATCGAAAACATCCATTACGGATGAATCTGGATCAGATGTTGCAAATGTTTGACGGAGCGCATCCATAACCGTTGTATTTGGCGAAGCATCAAAATTGGCTTCGCTTTCTTCGTCCGTCAAAATATACATGTCCGGCTTTACGTTACGGATTGCCGATATCATTGAATTCAGATTTTCATCAGAAAAAGCGTCAATTTTTGTTAGTCGAATTCCATCCAGATCATATGAAGTAGCAAATTCGACAACCGCCTCCGTCAATGCTTCGACAGTTGTACTGTCGCTTACATCCCAATTCACTGTGCCATTTTCAGCAGGCAACGAAGGAATTTTATCCTCTTTTACCCATTCATGATTTGCACTTACTTTGCCTAAAGGAAAGTCCGCAACAAGCTTTAATTTCTTGTTATGCACTTCTTTTAGCAAAGCTTTCAATTCATCTTCCGTTCCGAAATGAGGTTCCAGCTTCGTGTAAGAAAGCGGCTTTCCACCATCATACGTTTCCGTTTCGAAAACTGGGCCAATTGAAATCAGTGTGAAGCCCATATCAATTATATGTTGCAGCCTCGAAGCAATGCCCGCAAAATCTCCGCCATTGAAAGCGAAAGGATCTTGTGCATCTACATCGATATCATTTTTTCCATCTCCATTATTAAAGCGGTCCACCAATAAATCGTAAATGCTCTCATCTTCAATTGTACTTTCGCCTTTTGCGAGCGAAGTCGCAGGCATAACAATTTGGAAAAGCAACAATACGGCGGCGGCTACGCCAATCAGTCTTCTTCCTTTCACAAAAAAAGCCTCCTCAACAAGCTATCTCTTGCCATTTTATCAAACGACAACAGCCCCCGCCATTCTTTGAAATAAAAATATAGTTTCCTACAACGAAATAGGTCGAATTTGTGAAATAAAGAAGAACAAAAGCAAGAAAAAACCGGATCGTCAGTGGGTTTCCACTTTCCATCCGGCCTTTTGTTTACCATCAGTCTGTCCATTCATCTTCTCGCACACGAGATTTTCGGTAAATGAGAAACACTGCAACTGCAAAAACAGCCATCAATGCGATCAAAATACTTAACAAGATTGCTCCTATGCCAATTGCCATTTTCATCATCCTCTCTTTAGACTGACTCAGATGTATTTCTTAGAAAAATTCAAATCCCATCGGTAGTTTAAAACCGAAAAACATTGTTGCAAATAGGAAGACAAAGAATAGGATCCAAAGCACCCCGACGCTTTTGCCTTTTTGAGATCGTACTAATACCATCTCCATCATTCCAATCGTCAACAGACCTAATAGGAATTTAATGCCGTATTCAGCGCCTCTACCATAATCCATGCCTTTTATGAAAAGGAGAATCCCCGAAAATAGAATGAGCACATAAAACAAACGTGCGATCATATGGGTAATTTTTTTTCCTTTCGAACCGTTCGCCATTACAGCTGCAACTAAAAATACGATAATACCGACAACCCATGTAAATATATGGAAATGGGTCGTGTCAGATAAAAAGCCCAAACTGTTCACCTCATCTATTATTGTTTCCTCTACATCCTACCATAGAAATTGGTTCTCTTAATAGAAATATGGTCTTAGACGAAGCGATTGACTAGTGTGCCAATCCCCTCGATCGAAATCTTCACAGTGTCGCCTTTTTTCAAAAAAACAGGAGGATTCATGCCTTTTCCTACACCTGCTGGCGTACCTGTCATAATAACATCGCCAGGCTCCAAAGTAACATATTTTGAGACCTCAGCAATCAATTCATCTATTTTGAAAATCATATCGGAAGTATGGCCATTTTGACGGACTTCATCGTTTACTTTCGTCACGACGGACAACTGATGAGCATCAGGTATTTCATCTTTTGTTACAATGTATGGCCCCATCGGACAAGAACCGTCCAAGCTCTTTCCTAAGAAGAATTGCTTATGAGCGTATTGGACATCCCGAGCGGTTACATCATTAGCGATCGTATAGCCAAATACGTGATCATAAGAAAGTTGCTTCGGAATTTTGCTTCCTTTTTTACCGATAACGACTGCAAGCTCTCCTTCATAATCAAGATTTTCTGTCACCTCAGAATGTATCGGCAGCTCCTGCCCATCCGCAGCAATCGCAGTTGGCGATTTCGTAAAAATCATCAATTTTTCAGGTGGTGCATCTGACCCCATCTCCGCCGCATGGTCCGCATAATTCTTTCCAACACAAAGGATGTTTTTCGGCGTTCTCGGGATTGGCGCAAGCCATTCGATATCTTTGAACGCATACTTGAATTGTTCAGGATTTTCACTTGCCCTCGCCTGTTCCGCCAATTTCCGCACCTTTTCAACAAACTCCATTCCCGATGCGATTCCTTCAACGATTGTAGATGGAAAATCCTTCTCTCCAAATGTTTCGGCAATTAATAGTACGTCCCAAACTGCTTCTTCTTTCTTCACTTTAGGGCCGAAACGTGTTTTTCCTTTGTACTTGAACGACAAAAGTTTCATTGACAAGCTCATCCTTCCTCATTTGTATGTGCTTACTTCGGTTGTCACACTCTACTGCTAACAATGAAAATAGCAGACTGAAAGCTTTGCTTCGTCTCTTCATTCTACAAAACTGTCTCTTATCCTTCTTTTTTCATAACGTTTTTCCCATACGTTCCTTTTCTCCAAATCCATTCGAATGGTCCCATCTTGAATTTCATGAGCCACAATTCAGCGAAAATGACTTGCAGAACAAAAATGCCTATAGCAATCATCATGCCAGTTTCCAAATCTACTTTTCCGTAAAGACCAAAACCGTAGCCATAGAAAATGATCGTAGCAACGATTGACTGGGTCAAATACGTTGTCAATGACATTCTTCCAGCTTTTGCGACCGGTCGGAAAACTGTCCGGAAAAAAGTCAGCTGGCAAAGCAATATAATCATTCCCCCATAGCCGATCGCCAATATTGGTCCACCGATGAGCTGTTGCAATAATTGATTGGATTGTGTCGTATCCGTCATATAAGGGATATATTTAATGAAGAAACCTGCGATTAAAGCAATAACCGTCACGATTGAAATCCTTGCTTTCCATTCTCCAGCTCGTTCAAATAATTTCGCTTTCGAAAACCAAGCCCCAATCATAATGAGTGGCAAAATCATAAAGACACCCATGACCGCACTCGTTAAACCAAACATTAACCATTCGAACGTCCGGAAGATGAGTGCCTCACCGTATGTTCCGTGTGCATAAGCCGAAATGGCCAATTCAATTTGCTGTATATCAACATAGCCATCCATCAATTCCCCTGGACTCACCTTTTCAATGAGCAAAACCCCTACAATGAGGAGGGCCGTTGGAATTAAATAAATGATGAAAGCGATTGGCAACAGCCATTTTTTGGGTATGCGAATGGCAGCAATCATGATGAAACCCATCACAGCATACGTAAACAAAATATCGCCAGACCATACGAAAATCGCATGGATGAGACCAAATCCCATTAATATCGCAAGTCGCTTTGCCATAATTGGTGCAAACGGCTTTCCATTCCGTTTTGCTTTTTCATATTGCATATTCAGTCCATAGCCGAACAGCATCGCGAAAATCGGATAAAAACTTGCTTCCACAAATACATTGATCCATTTATACAATTCAACATCGCTCGGTATCGTAAACCAAGAATGCGGATCAATATAAAAATAAGGTGTATGGAAGGTAAGCATATTCGCGATGAAGATGCCAAGGAGTGCAAAGCCCCTCAGCATATCCAACGACTCAATACGCTCCTTCGTTGTTGTCGGTAATAAAGTCAAATCGATTCCTCCTGAACATGCACAGTCTTTTCTCCGTCAAACAAATAGAGCACCATCTCTTTAATGTGGATTCGGGTAATTGCCTCTATCGCCTTCTTATAAAGGCTCATTTGAACGCCGTACCTTCGTTGCATCTCCTGCTGCAATTCGTCTTCCGACTTGAAACGCCCCCGTATATGGTCTGTTTTATAATCAAGCAATACCCATCCATCTTTCTCCTTGAACAGACAATCAGCGATCCCTTGCAAAATTTGATGATCACCGTTATCTCCATCATACGCATACGTAAACGGCGCCTCTCTAAGCACATGTTCTGATTTCTGCAGTCTAGAGAAGATCGGCGTATGGAAAAATTGCACAATCGAATTTGACCTTACCGCATTCGCTTCCTCAGCAGTGAGCAGCTGCCGTATTTCAAGGTCAGAAACAAAAGACTCCACTTCCCGAACATTCGGTATATGCTTCAAATCAATATGTTGCATAACCGTATGCATCGCCGTCCCAATCTCTGCAGCTGATAATGTACGTTGCTGCATGAATGCCGGACGATCATGCAAATAAGGCGAACTCACTTCATCATCTTTCGTTGTGAACCAATCGTCGAAATCAGGTTCATCATTCAATAAAGAAAGCCGCTTTAATTCGCTAACGGTTTGCTTCGATCGTTTCGCCACGGAAGCCATATGTGGATAAACGAAATCAAACCGCTTTTTCACTTCAGCCGCCCATTGCTCGTCAACAGGTTCATTCAACAAATCATCTACGGATGAATGTACTTCCTGCTCCGCATCCTCAACTATATTTGTATCTGCCATGAAATGCGTAATAGGATAAGCCGCTAATGACCATGTCGAAGGATCATCGATTACTTTGCCGCCGTCCATCATGCCGAACTTCATGAAATCCCTATGCCGTGCAACTGCTGGACCGATCCAGTCCAAATAGCCGTTCGCTTTGGAGCGTGTATACTCTGGCAGCATTTCATCCGGCTCTAACAGCTGGGCATCTTGCCATTTGCCGATCGTCTTCTCAATGTCCTTAACAGTCGCAACCAACTCAAGATGCTCTTTTGCCCTCGTCATTGCAACGTACAAAATTCGCATTTCTTCTGAACGCATTTCCAATTCCTTTTTCTCTTTCATTGCTAAAAAAGGAAGGGATGTGTAGGTGACCCGCAATTCCGGATCGATCGCTTTCACTGCTAAACCGAAATGCTGGTCAAATAAATACGGTTCATTAAAATCCATCTTATTGAACTGTCTGCCGGCTCCCGCAATGAAAACGTAAGGGAACTCCAAACCTTTCGATGAATGGATCGTCATCATACGAACGACATCTTCTGTTTCACTGACAAATCTCGCTGCCCCTAAATCATCGCCGCGCTTTTGCATCCGATCGATGAAACGCAAAAACCGGAACAGCCCCCGGAAAGACGTCTTCTCATAGTCAATCGCCCGATCATGCAACGCACGCAAATTCGCTTGTCGCTGCTTGCCATTCGGCATCGCACCTACCATTTCATAATAATGCGTATCCGTGTACACTTGCCAAATTAAGTCAGCCAACGATCCTCTTCTTGATAAATTGCGCCAGTCTTCAAACATGATGAAAAACCTTTGCAACTTCCTTTGCGTTTCGGGAGCTACGCCCGATCCTCCCTTTGCCATGAACGCTTTTAACGCTTCGTAAAAGGATTTGTTTTTATCGGCTAAACGGATTTGCGCCAACTCATTTTCCGTCATACCGACAAACGGCGCGCGCAAGACGGAGGCAAGCGGAATATCTTGGTAAGGATTATCGATAACACGCAAAGTGTTCAACATAATCATTACTTCAATAGCTTCAAAATAGCCTTTGGATACTTCTGCATAAATCGGAATGCCCGCTAACTTAAACTCTTCGGCAATCTCCCCAGACCATGTCATCGAGCGCATTAAAATGACGATGTCCCTATATTCCAAAGGCCTTTTACGTTCAGTAAATGCATCCGTCACCTCTGCGCCAGAAGCCATCCATTCCTTAATTTTACGAATCATATATCTTGCTTCCGCTTGTGAGCTTTTCAAACTTTGCCCTGTTAATTCATCCGCTTCTTCGACGAACTCTTCCTCATCAGGCTCATACAACAATGTCAGCCCGGCAGCAACTTCTTTTTCAGGATAACGCGCACCGTATTTCAAAGCCGCCGCTTCATCATAATCAATTTCTCCGACCCGCTCGCCCATTACTTGAGAAAAAACGAAATTCGTCGCATCCAACACTTCTTTACGGCTTCGGAAATTTGCATTCAAGTCGATTTTCAGACCGTTTGAACCTTCTGTTGTAAAACGATTGTATTTCCCTAAAAACAATCCCGGTTCTGCTAATCGGAAACGATAGATCGATTGCTTTACATCCCCTACCATGAACAAATTCCCGTCAGCTTCTCCGCCCCGTTTCACCAATTGAATAATTGCTTCCTGCAGCAAATTCGTATCTTGGTATTCATCGACAAGCACTTCCGCAAAACGATTCAAATAATCGAGTGCAACGTCTGACGGCAATAGCTTCCCATCCTGCTCTTTAGATAATATTCGAAGGGCGAAATGCTCCAAATCGGAAAAATCGATGAGCCCACGATCGGTTTTCACTTGCTCATACCGCTTACCAAAATCGATCACTAATTCAATTAACGTTTCCATTGCAGGGGCCATCAATCGAATTTCATCCAATAAACGTTTCGGCGTTCTCGTGAAATACGATTCTTTCAATGCATTTACAAGCTTCTTCACCGTATCACGCAAATTTTTAGCACGTTTCGCCAAATCTTCATCACAGCTGTTTTTCCGGATTGTTCCCGCTTTTACCCACGTTAATGAATGAAAGAAGGTGTATGTCTCTTCCCATGTACCTTCCATAATCCGGCGGCGCGCTTCATTTAACCAAAGCAAGTCGGCTTCCGCAGTTGCAATTAAAGGCTCTGGACCTTCCGGCATCATTGCGATTCTCTGCATATCCTTTGACAATGCAATTGCTTCTTCCAAAGAATGGCGAATGGCTGTCTTCAACGGACCGATAAATGCCAAATCTTCTATTTCGGCATCTTCAGCAATGTTATACTCTTCCGGAATCATCCTCAGCCATTTTTCAGGTGATGGATGAACTCTTGAATAATCGTATAGCCGGTCGATGAGGGTTTCGATCGACTGGTCATTTCGATCTGATGTGAAGCTGTCCGCAAGTCTGTACATCGCCTCTGGATCTGGTGCGTCATATGCCTCTTCTAACACTTCACCGATGACATCATCACGCAGCAAAGCGGCCTCCGTCGTATCCGCGATGCGGAAGCCCGGATCGATATCGATCAAATAAGCGTATTGCCTAACGACGTTTAAACAGAAAGAATGAAGCGTAGAAATTTGTGCTTTATTCAATAAGCTCAATTGCCTTCTCAAATGGACCGATTCCGGATTGGTCGCAATCGCCTCTTCCAAAGCTTCCGCCATTCTATGGCGCATTTCGGCAGCCGCAGCATTTGTAAACGTAACGACTAACAGCTCGTCGACGTCAATTGGATTTTTTTCATTCAACACTTTCTCAATCATCCGGGTGATCAACACTTTCGTCTTGCCCGACCCGGCTGCTGCAGAAACAAGGATGTCCTTTCCGCTCGCCCAAATCGCTTTCCACTGCGCGTCCGTAAACGTCACGTCTGCGGGCTTAATCGGAATGTCCATCATCCAACACATCCTTCCTCATTTTTGCAAGTGACTCTTCCGGATTTAACGATTCATATTGTCTGTACGTTTGCGCCGGGTCCGACGGGTCGAACTGGCAAACGGAACGATACGAACAGAACTCGCATGGCATCCGGTCTTTCAATTTATATGGAAGCACGCGGGCATCTCCTGCAAGCATCCCATCTCCCGCCTGCCGATGGCGATGTCTTACAAACTTCCGAACGACTTGCAAATCGTCCGTAGACAATACTTTAGACGCTTTAGTAAATGATCCGTCCGTCTTCAACGCAGCAGGCACGATTGTGGAAGTTTTGCCGATATTTGCGTCCATACCCATAACTACGTCTTGATTGTCCAACAAATAACCACGCATTTTATATGATTTCAACAGTTCTTTTTCAATTAATTCCTCAGTCAGTTCCATTTCAGTGCGGATCATCGGATTATGGATATGCAAATAAAGAACACCAGCAGGATCTGCCTTAAAGCCGATCCATTGCTCCGCATTTTCAACAGCTACATCCAAATAAGTGAGCATTTGCAACGAAATTCCGTAATAAACATCCGACAAATCCAATGCCTTCGCAGAAGATTTATAATCGACAATTCGCACATACTTTTTGCCATCGATTTCCGTAGCATCCACTCTATCAATTCTGCCGCTTAAACGCATTTCCTTCCCACGGCGCAGCGGGATATCCAATGAAGGCAAAGGCTCATTAGGTCCAAATGACGCTTCAATTGCAACCGGCTTGAATACACTTGAAGTCGCTTGATTGCTTATAGCAAAAATGGTCCGCTGCAAAATGTGCGTCAATTTTCGTCGAATATAATGATAGCGGCTCGTTGATAGTAGTATCCGATTGAAAAAAGCAGGCGCAATCTGTTCCATTGCATCTTTTGCCAAACCAAAGCATTCCGCTTTCGTCAGTTGCGTCCAAGATTTTCCCGTTCGGATCACTTCATCCGAAATCCATTTCAATGCCGCGTGGAACAAATCACCAATAGAAGGTGCCTCTAACGTATATTCCTGTCTTTCCCGCAAGCCTAACCCATACGTCGCGTAATGCTGGAAAGGACAGCTATAATACGACTCTACCCTTGAAACGCTCGACACGAATGACGAACCATACAAGCCTTCCGTCAGATTGGGCATCAGCCGCTCAGTTTTATTCCGCTCCATTATAGGCTTCGTTATGTACTGCAACACAGAAGACCATAACGGGTCCTCTTCATAGTAAGAGTGAACCGCTCTCCACTCGGCAGGTAGTGCACCGCCCTGCTCCGCTTCTCTCAGCTTCATTGACAAATAAGGCAATGCCGTCCGAGGATGTATAATGTACTCTGATTCCGCTCGGTTATCCGGTAATTCGGATGGATCCGACACAACCATTTCCAGCTCAATACCTAACAGCAACTGTTGGACTCGAGGGATATAAAATGATGGTAATAACGATTTCCCTTCCTCATCTGCGATCGGATAGGAAATGTACAATTCTTCCCGAGAAGCAGTAAATGCCCGATACGCCATATACGCCTCGTCCATAAGTTTCATTTTGGCAGATGGTGCCAATTCCAATCCACTTTTGTTGAACCATTCCCGATCAGCATCAGATAAAATTCCTTCCGGCTCAATACGCTGCGGCAACACACCGTCATTCACTCCGATCACAAAACTGACGTCAATTTCCATGAAGCTGGCCAATTCAATTGTCGTCACCGTCACTTGATCTACCGCAGGGGGAATGCGCGTAAATTCCAGCGTATCGAATCCTTCATCCAATATTCGGGCGGCATCTATTGGATCGATTTCCTGATCGCCAAACATGAGCACAAACTGATCCAATACATGAATATAATTATCCCAAGCTTGATCGTGTTCAGTAGCACTTAACAGTTGTCCTCTTTGCTCCTCCGCAGTCCGCAAATCTACAATTTTATCGAAGATTGATAAAGATTCCATAAATAAAAACAGTGCTTCTGCAACTTCACGGCCCCGCTTCGCCCGTTTCAGCCGCCCGTCAAATTCCGCAAGCGGAACACGGATGACATCGCGAATTCGATGCAGCTCTTCCTGAAATGCCAACTCTTCGTCCGTCTGCACTTGCGTGAACTTCTCAAGCCCACGGTACTTCTTCACACGCCATCTCGTATCATCGAACCAACGATTGCCATATATTCCGTTCGCCAATACGTAGTTCTCCAACTGATCTGCTCGCTCTCGCCAAATGAGCCGATCCTCACCATGCGGGAAAAACAGATCCGTCTTCACAGCACGGAATATCGCTTCGTATGACCAGCCACCTGTGACAGCCTCCAGTACCGAACGAGAAAATTCAATAAGCGGGTGATGAAGCATAGGCTTTTTCCTGCTAATGAACACCGGAATATCATACTGTCCGAAAATCGTCTCAATGAGCTCATCATATTTGTCGGGCTGACGATAAAGAATGGCGATTTCTTTAAACCGTTTCCCAGACATAACTAATTCACGGATTTTGCGCGCAACCGCATGCACTTCTGCCCTACGGTCTGTCGCTTCAATTAAACGGACTGCCCCTTCATACTTTCGAGGTTGCGCAGGGTAATTTTCAATTTCCCGCTCGAAATGACGAAGCTCTTCATTACGAAAACGCAGCGTTTCATTGAAATGAATCCTTTCTTCCACTTCAACGGACTCCAAGCGCGCAATTTCCTGCAAACGCATCGACGTGCGTACCGGGTTGAAAAACAACTCATGATCCGCATGCCCCGACAAATCGGATTCCATCGGCAAAACAACCGTCAATCGTTTACAATGCTTCATCAGTTCCGTAATAATCTCGTACTCTCTCGCTGTAAAACTTTCAAAACCATCTATATATACGTCGGCTTCTGCAATAAGTTCCGAATATTTTATTTGAGAAGCCAACAAAGCCAAATGCCCTTCGGAATCAACATATGACGTACCTAACCGCTCTTCAATTTTCCTTTGCAATAAAGAAAGGTCACTCACCTTATCTTGCAAAGTGCGCGGTGCTCCCGCCTCTTCCAAATCTGATTGCAAGCCAATCAAAGAAGCTTCATCTAAACAGTATCGGCTAAACTCCTTCATCAAGTCACCGATTTTCTCTGTAAATCCTCTTTTATTGGCAGCTTGTTTGAACAGCTTTAAATCATCGCGGTTTTCTTCCAGCACGCTTCTCACAAGCATCCGATAACCGAATCCATCCACCTCTTTACGAGTAATGCCCCCTGTCTCCTGCAACACCCGCCATGCAAGTCGTTTAAACGTCGACACCTGTGCCCGGATTAACCCATTCAATCCAAAATTCACGGACAAGCTATGCTCCATTGAAAACGACATTTGATCTGGAACGATCAAAACGACTGGAGGCCCTAATGGATCATGTTGTAAATTCTCTGCAATTTCCTGTTCAATAAACGTCGTCTTGCCAGTACCCGACCGGCCTGTAACAAACCGTAAAGACACTGTACTCACTCCTTCCAAGCATGCCCTATCGCATGAAAATGTACACCGTTCCTGCAGTCTATAAAATCGGCTCCATGGAACCGTTCCCTCGAATACAATCTACCGAACGTTACAATTGCATTTCTTCTGCAATTTATTCGTAAGCTTTTTTGCTAAATCAAGTAAAAAAATCCCTATCTTCCTTTCTTTCATTGTACCGAAAGATGAAGAAGACAGAAACCTTTTCACTGTATCCAATATCTACTTGTCTAATCTTCTATACGATAATAAACCTACAACCCAAGTATAAGTAGGTCCGAAAAACGCATAATTCCCAATACAGGCGCATAAATCCCGTTACTGCACGCATAAAATATTTAGCATACTCATAAACAATCATAGATACGCATAAACAAACGCGAACAACGCACAACTTCTGTTACAAGCGCATAATTGCCTCAAACAAAATATGAAAAGCATTTAATTTGTCAAAAGCATTCAGCGCGAAGCCCTATTCTAATAAAATTCCCGACAGCCCGCGTCCATTTCGACAAAACCGGTCCAGCCGAATACTTAACCGATCGATCCCCCTACTTAACCGATAGAACCATCTTCATCCTTCGATTCCTCCGATAAACTGCCCGAACCTAACATCCAATCGCTCTATGTCTCCACATCACTGCTCGAACTTATCATCCAACCAACTGATGACTCAACAAAAGCCCATGAAAGGACATTCTTCTTTTCTCTTAGAGCACAACATGTTTTCCAATAAATATCCCGATTTATTCGTCCTGTTTATACATCGTGCTTGATTCCTCTTCAACCCGCTTATCGATCCGTTTCTCAAACCATTTTCCGATGAGCCATAATAGAACGATAATCCCGATGACGACGCCTGTCCGAATTGGTTTTGTTAAAAGCGCCTTCAAATCGTTACCGATGTAACTAATGGTAAAAATCATAACAAACTTTCCGGCCATAAGAATCATTAAGTAATTTTTCTTCTTCATATTCGATAAGCCCGCTACTAAGTTCACTAACGCTGACGGTGTAAATGGAAAACAGATCAATATGAACAGCGGTCCAAAACCGTTCCTTTCCACCCAGTGGATCAATTGTTGCACGCGAGCATGCCTTGTCAAAAAACGCAATAAACGTTTTCGCCCATATTTCCGTATAATTAAAAACACGGCATAAGAACCTGCTACAGTTCCCGCCCATGATAATATGAACCCATACCATAATCCGTAAGCTCCTGCATTCGCAAATACAAAAACGAATAACGGGAGAAATGGCAAAAACGACTCTATGAAAGGCAATAACAATCCAATAAACGGACCTAACGCCTTATATTGCTCTGCCAATTCAATTACTTTATCAACATTTAACCATTCATTCATGCTTTCACACCCTTACCAAATCACAATCCAATCTACAACAACAAACAATTTATATAGAAAAAAGATAGGTACTGTTATACATAGAATGCCTATTTTAAATATTCCCTTTTCCCTTAATAGAATACCACCTATTCGTAAAAATATAGTATAATTTCATTCATATCGCTCAGAAAGATGTGACATAATGATGAAAAATCAATTTCTTTCAGGAATGAAAGCGGGCATGAGCATTGCCATCGGCTATTTTCCTGTAGCACTTACATTCGGATTATTGGCTAAAACGACTGGTCTCTCCCTCATTGAAACGACTGCAATGAGTCTGCTCGTCTTTGCAGGGGCTTCCCAATACATTGCTCTTAACCTAATCTCTTTTGGAGTCGATCCGCTTTTAATCGTCATGAATACATTCATCGTCAACATCCGTCACTTTCTTATGACGGCATCGCTGAACGAAAAGATGCAAAGCGCTCCAAAATGGGTGAAAGCAATCTATGCATTTTTCGTAACAGACGAGTCATTTTCAATGTTAGCGACAAGGAAAGAAAACAAAATCTCAACATCATTCGCATTTGGTACCTTACTAATCGGTTACTTTAGCTGGGTTTTCTTCACGATCGTAGGCCATATCGTAGGCGCAAACTTGCCGCAGTTTTTGCAAGCTGCGATGTCAATCGCCTTATATGCCATGTTTGTCGGTCTGCTAGTGCCTTCCATGAAAGGAAACCGAAAAGTTGTTATGCTGGCAGGCACTGCCGCATTCGTCCATTCCCTTCTTTATATGACGTCACTTTCGACAGGATGGGCCATATTAATCTCTACACTATTCTCAGCTATATTCATAGAAATGATTTACTCGAAACATCAAAAGAAACATAGTTTTGCCTTCAAAGAAAAGGAGGAAGCAAACTAATGGGAGCTACATATTGGTTCATGTTATTAGGCATGATGCTCGTAACATACATTCCACGAATGATTCCATTGACATTTTTGGATGGCAAAGAATTGCCCCCAATTGTTAGCGGTGTCTTACGCAATATTCCTTATGCCGTTTTAGGTGCATTAATATTCCCTGCAATTATTTTCGTTCAAGAAGGTAATCTACTTTTCGGCATCATCGGAACCGCCACTGCATTCCTTATCGCTATTTTCGGCGGTGGTGTCATGTCGGTCGTATTAGGAACAATTGGAGTCCTATCCGTTTATAGTTTATTTTTTCTATAAAAATACACGTCCCCTCCTTTAAGGGTGACGTGTCTTTTCAGCTTCACTTTATTTCATTTTCAACCTTCTTCTTGCTTTCCATGCTTTCTTGCCTTTTTCACCATGTGCGTCGCATACCAAAAACCTACTGTAAGCGATGCTGCATCTGCCACATACAGAATCCAATTATGTGTATAGCCTGCATATACAGATGCCGCAATGAGCGCAATTGTCAATGTGAGGCCGACAATATGGTGAAACGTCACCCGAGTGAAAAATATGACTAATAAACCGGGTAAAAACAAGGCGAGCAAAAGCTTCGTTTCCAACGTTGCAAGATCCATTTCCTACACCCTTCCCGGATTATCGTACTACTAATAAACCTAACCGGTGATGATCATGGCGATAAAGCACTTGCTGCATAAGCCTTACCTCTCCATCCCGTCCAATTACCTGCAAGCGGCAATGGGCCGCGTTTACTTGAATCGCGTCGTACAATTCTTTTTCATTAGATACTTGTATGCCATTCACCGCACGAATACACTCGCCTAACATAAGCCCCAACTTTTCTCCAGGAGACTCAGGTAAAATGCCAGCGATGATGACACCGGAAGATTGCGGCGACACAACATAATGCCCTTTCCGTTCACGTACCGCAATGACGACGGTAATAACAATCCTGCAAACAACACCAATCAGTAAAGCTGCCCAGCCTAATATCGGCATCCATATTGCCCCAATTCCTACCGCCGCGACAGCTAAACCGACAATCCAAATAACTCGTCCCATTTTAGGAAATAAAACATCCGGAAAACTCCCTCTAGCGACTTGCGAAAATCCGATAATGACTGGAACCGGAACAAAACTGAAAGCAGTCGCCCCTAAAGTGAACTGTGGCCAATACGGTGCGTAGCCGGAAATCAAGTCACCCGGTACTAAAAATACGACTGGCAATAGCCAAAGCCGCTTCAACTTAAAAGCCGCTGCTCGCAAGCCCCTCTTCGTATTAACCAAATAAGGCGAAGAATATTTATCAGCCCGTTTTTGAATTAACAGCCCTTCCGCAACTAATAACAAACCTCCGATAATCGGAATTGTCACTGCCAATTCTCCGAAGAAATCCATGTCGTTTAACGACCAACCACGGAACGCAAAATTCTGCCCAAAATATTGCATGCCATATAATCCAAAAAACGCAATCGCTACAGCATAGATCGGAGAGGTGATCTGATAATAAAAAGTACACATCAATAATAGCGCAATTGCTGAAAACACAACAATCCAACCAATATCAACCGTCAATCCAATACCGGAAATGAACACGGACAATACAATTGCATGGATATAAGACTCTGATAACAGTCGTTTCAACTCCGTCAAACCCGGTAGCAAACGGACTAAGAAGCTGCGCCGCTCACGCTTCACCCGAAAATATCCTAAACCGATCGCAGCGAAAATTGCCACTAACCATAATGGATTCAGAAAAAACAGTGCAACCGCCTTCAATAGCTCCAATAAGACACTTTCATTCATCCTCCAACACCATCCAATCCCCGAAAACTATTATCCTATATTGTATCAAATCAACACCCATAAATGGAACAACTGCACAAAAATAATCCGATCCACATAGAACATAGTGAAAAAACGCATATATCGTCTCATAAACGTATAACGGTAAACAAAAACGTATACACCAATTTGAAAGCGTATAAACCCCCTCTTCTACTTATAATTCATTTCAAAAACGCAAAACGATCAACAAAAACGCATATTCCATTCCATTAACGCATTACTACACTCTTCTACTCATAATTCATTTCAAAAACGCAAAACGATCAACAAAGACGCATATTCCATTCCATTAACGCATTACTCCACTGTTCAACTCATAATTCGTTTCAGAAACGCAAAACGATCAACAAAAACGCATATTCCATTCCATTAACGCATTACTCCACTGTTCAACTCATAAATCATTTCAAAAACGCAAAACGATCAACAAAAACGCATAGTTCAGTTTCACCACCGCATAATTTCCCTCCTCATCATATACAAAAAACCTTTTGTAAGTTGTTAGCCTACAAAAGGTTTCATTCCACTATTCACACTTCAATCACCACTTAACAAATGATGCATATAGCCGACTGCAACTTGTAACTGTTTATCATTTTTACGATCATTCCGATATGCCTCCACTTTCTCTCGTAATGCACCAAAAAACTTCCGATCCATAATACTATCTTCTTCCACCTGCGATTCCACTCTGAAATCATGTACAGCAAGAGCTGTTGATTCATCAAAATAACCATCTTCACGATCTATCGTATATCCTAAACCGGACAACAACCTTTGAGCATACGCAATATCATCGTGATAGTCGCCTACAGAATATACTTCCGTTGAAAAGCGAATATGCTCCGTAAACAATTTATTCTGTTCGGTTTCCAAATCGGCTTCGACACCTTTGCCATGGATCCACTTCTCTTTCGGCGTCAACCATTTATGGGTCGACAGCTTCATCTCCCCACCATTGGATAGCTCCATCGTATCTTGCACAGTTCCTTTCCCAAAACTCATATTGCCGATAATAAACCCTCTACGCAAATCCTTCATCGCTCCGGACAGCACTTCGCTCGCTGAAGCGCTTCCTTTATCTTGCAAAATGACTATTGGCATTTTCTTTAATTTCGGATCATATTGAAACTCTTCAGAAGGGCCCGTAACAAGTGGTGTCAACATTCCACGAGGATCTTGCATATACGCGAAAACTGTATCATCTTCCAATAAACTGCCCGCAATTTCACCGACAGCTCGCAAATAGCCTCCCGGATTGCCCCGCAAATCGACTAAAAGCGCCTCAGCCCCACCGACAATCAACTCATCCGTCGCTTTTTTCCACTCCTTAGCACTTTCATCACCGAACATCGATAACGCTATGTAACCGAACTTTTGGCCCCTCTCTTCCATCAATTCCGCTTGCACTGTTTTTACAGGCATCACTTCACGCAAAACTTTTAATTCAAGATGCTTTCCTAAATCTGGCCGATAAATTGTCATCGAAACTGCTGTTCCTTCTTTTCCGCGAATCTTCTTCACAACATCTTGTAGCGATAAACCACCTAATGCTTCTCCGTTAATCCGTACAATTTCATCATATGGCTGCAAACCAGCTTTTTCCGCTGGCGATCCTTTAACAGGCGCTACAATAATGTACTTATTGCCAGAACGGGTAATTTCCGCTCCAATTCCGACTTTCTCCCCTGCCAACGATTCACGATGAGACGCCGCTTCCTCTTCGGATAAATACGTCGAATACGGATCGCCAATTACGTCAGCCATGCCGCGCAACGCCCCTTCAATCAGCATGTCCCCTTCAACCGGGTATACCGCATTTTCCTGAATTATACCGTACGCTTCATTGATGACAGGAAACGAAGCTTTCTCAGTTTGACCAACTTTTCTCTCCCCGTTAGCTGAACAGCCATCCAAAATAATGAACACTACTGTTGCCAATGCCGCTAAACTCAAAAATAAGAAAAACCGGCTTCTGCGCAATGTGAACACCCCTCCTCCATCCACTATATGAATGAAGTCAGTTTGTTACGACTACAGAAATCCGGCTTTTCTTAATCTAAGTTTTCTACAAGTTGCTCGATCGTTCTTTCATCCATTGGACCGACTATCTTATTAGCAATCCGGCCGTCGGTTTCAAGCATATAAGTCGTTGGCAAATAGTACACCTGGTACAGTTCTTCAATCTTCCCTTTATCATCCAAAGGAATCGGGAACGTTAATCCGTATGACTCGGCAAATTCTTGAACGGCCTTTACGCCTCTTGACTCGCTGCCTGTCATATTAACAGCAATGATTTCAACGTTTTCCTCATCTTTGTTATTTTGATAGTAATTTTGCATATGTGGCATTTCTGCCTTGCACGGCGGACACCAAGTTGCCCAGAAATTTAAAATGACTTTTTTTCCTTGAAGGTCGGATAGTTTCACAACTTCACCATCAATCGTCGTCAACTCAAAATCCGGCGGCACATCACCTTGCCCTAAACCGGCATCCACTTCAGCTTCATTATCACCTAATGAAACCGCTCCGTCTACTGATGTAAGCGCCGTATCAATCGGTTCTGGTTTTTCCAAATTCGATTTCACCATTAAAACGATCATCGTACCGATAATAAGTCCAGCGATCACGTAGCCAATCGTTTTTTTCAAAATGATTCCCCCTTTATCTTAAGTTTTCGTTCTTCATTCCAAATAAGAAATGAAAAGAAAACAGCAATCATGACAGTAACATGCAATGAAAAATTATGTAATCCTTGCGGCATAAATGCAGACAGGAACAAATGGACAGCTACGAACAACCAAATTAATGGTATCCGACTCGTTTTTCTCAAACCTTTTATTATATAAATTAAACTTGCTGTGAACAGCATAATTGTCAATAGGAACAAACTCAAGCTTCCTTTATTTAACAAAACGACTATTACTTGAAATACGGATTGCGCAATGAACGAGCCAACTAGCATTGCCTCGATTCCTCCATGAGCCAACTTGCCCTTATGCCAATCAATCCACGTCTTCACCATGACAAATAAAAGAGATAGTACAAATCCTGCAATACCGCCATTAAAATATACGATCCCTAAAGGAGCACGCAAAATCATTTTAAAGTCTAAAAGAACAACTGACAGCTTCCATACTATGATTACATAAAAAAAAGCATCAGCTAAACGGACAGCATGCTGCTTTCCATACCATATCCGGATAGCAATATATGCCACAATGAAAGCGACAATGATTGCTGCCCAGGAAGAAGGAAATGTAAAGCTACCAATTGTATAAAAAGTTGTAACGTCCATTATATATATCCTTTCCCCATATACTTGCTATGGTATAGGAACGACTCCTAAATTGCGAGGAAACTGCTTTTCTGTTGCAATAAAAAAGCTGCTTAGAAAGCAGATAAAACAACCTTCTAAGCAACTTATTATGTTATAAACCTAAAAACATATTAAAACGATACATATCTCAACGGATTGACTGCGCTTGGACCAGAAGCTGTCCAGTTTCCTATATGCACTTCAAAATGGAGATGCGGGCCAGTAGATGCACCAGTCGTTCCAATTGCTCCAATATGCTGTCCTTTATCTACGACTTGTCCTGAACTTACATTGATTTTCGATAAATGAGCGTAAGCAGTCGTCATAATTGTACCGTCAACCGAATGGGTGATCATAATAACATTTCCAAGTCCTCCCATACGCCCTGCATACGAAACAACGCCATCAGCTGCCGCAATTACAGGGGTACCGATGGAATTCGCAATATCTACACCCCGATGTTGTTTCTTCGTATGATAGATTGGATGTGTCCGCCATCCAAATGAAGAGGTGAATCGACCATTCGCAGGTCTCGTCCAAAACCCGCTCGATACTGGTGGAAGTGTATTAGGATTTGCTGCCGCAGCCGCTTCCCTTTCCTTACGTTTACGCTCCGCTTCTCGACGAGCAACTTCCGCAGCGCGTTTTTGCTCAGCAATGATCTTTTTCTCCAATTCGGCTTCGATTTCAACCGTCTCATGGAATTCTTCTTCTAAAACTTTCTTTTCATTTGCAAGCTTCTCTTGTTCAGCCTCTAACTCATCGATCAACTTGCCCTTTGCCTTTTTCTTTTCTTGAAGATTCGCTTTCAGTCTTTCAAGTTTTGCTTTGTCCTCTTCAAGTTGCTTCAGCTTTTTCTCGACAAGCGCCTTCTCTTCTTCCAATTGCTCAATATCTTCTTGCTGTTTGCGCATAATATCACGGTCTGCATCCATCAATGTCGATACAGCTGAAAAACGGTCTATGAAATCTGCAAAACTATTAGCCCCTAATAGAACGTCTATATAACTGACTTGTCCGCCTTTCACTTGCATCGCCCGAACGCGGTCACGAAGAACGACATCCCGTTCAGCAATTTTTTGTTCCAAATCTTCAATCGAAGCTTTCAATGCATCGATTTCTTCATTGGTTTTGTTGATTTTATTAATAACACGATTCATATTTGCGTTCGTTTCTTCGATCTCTGCATTCAATTTCAAAATTTGATCCATAATCGTTTCAATTTTTGATTGATTGACTTTAATTGCCGAATCCTTCTTTTGAATGTTTGATTGAATATTATTTTTCTTTTCCTTCGCTGCCTTCTGTTCATTCTTTAAATCATTAAGTGTACTCGCCAATACATTAGTTTCGCCAGCAAGTGACATAACTAAAAATAATACAGCAAAGCTCGCCAAAAACCATCTGCGCTTGTTCAACTTCATAGTTCCCCCTTCAGCTTTTTCTCTTTTCGTCCTGTATGACTTATTATCCCAATGCCAAATCTCACAAAAGCTTTCTTACTGATTCATACCAACACATTATAAGTGAAGGACTTCAAACGTTTTCTGTTAGGCTCTAAGAAACTTGCGCACTGACATGAAACTTCCCCAAACTCCAATAAATACACCCATGAATAGCAGCAACGCATTCACTTGGAGTATAAAAGGCGTTGCACTCAACAGTTGAAACAGCTCATTTTGCAACTTTGGTTCCCATTGCTCATACAATTCGTAATACGATACTGAAATGATGATCATCGGCAAAATAGCTCCTAAAATGCCAAGCCATATTCCTTCCAACACGAAAGGTATTCTTACAAAACTATTTGTTGCGCCAACTAATTTCATAATTTCAATTTCACGTCCGCGTGCTACAATCGTCAGACGAATCGTATTTGATATTAAGAACATAGCTGTGAACAACAGTGCCAAAATAAGGACCAGTCCGATATTTCGGCTCATACTTAACACATTGAACAGTTTTTCGACCTTTTCTTCGCCATAGACGACTTGATATGTGTTGTCATATGTATCAATTTTTTTGGCGATTGCCTCGGTCTCATGCGGATCTTCAGCTTTTACGTAAAGTGCGTCCCCTAATGGATTGCTTTGCTTATAAAGATTCAGCTCTTCCCCAAACGACTCGATCATCTTGTCCAATTCCTCATCCCTCGAGGAATAAACGACTTCCAAAACACCCTTCGTTTCCCTTACCTGCTTCTCAAGCACCTTGACTGCTTCAGCGTCTGCAGCTGGTTCAGCAATAACTTTAATTTCCACATCATTCTCGATGTTGTCCGCCAACTGATTCAAGTTCATCATAATGACGATAAATACACCGACTAATAGCAACGTCACTGTAACAGCACTAACTGAGGCAAACGTCATCCAGCTATTTCTACCGAGGCTCTTGAAGCTTTCCCGAAAATGCCGCCCCATCGTCCTAACCTTCATAGCCGTAAACCCCTTCATATTCATCCCGCGTAATCATGCCGCCTTCAACGACGATAACCCGGTGACGATTCGAATTTACAATTTCTTTATTATGCGTAGCCATGACAATCGTCGTGCCACGCGCATTAATTTGCTCAAATATTTTCATGATTTCCCAAGAAGTATCCGGGTCTAAGTTCCCTGTAGGTTCATCTGCGATCACAACTTTAGGCACGTTCACAATTGAACGCGCGATGGACACACGCTGCTGTTCTCCTCCAGACAATTCATTCGGAAACATTCTCGCCTTCTGTGTCAATCCGACAAGGCCCAATACATCATTCACCTTTTTGCGGATTTGGCTCGGCGTCTCCTCAATCACTTCCAATGCGAATGCCACATTCTCGTAAACATTCAATTTAGGAAGCAGTTTAAAGTCTTGGAACACAACACCAATCTGCCTGCGCAAATATGGAACACGCTTATTCCTTAACGTTGCAAGATTAATTCCGTTGATCACAATATCACCGCTAGTCGGTGACTCTTCGCGATACATCATCTTGATGAACGTCGATTTCCCTGCCCCGCTCGGCCCGACAACATACACAAACTCTCCCCGACCGATTTCGACATTGATGCCATTCGCGGCAACAACACCATTCGGGTATTTTTTATACACATCTTTCATCACAATCATGTAAAAACCACCTGAATAATTATTGTTTCTCCAAAAGCCGACAATCATATTATAACATGCTGACGACTAATAGGTATTACAGTTATATTTCAAATGTCCCGTCTTCTTCATTCCAATAACTAAAAACCTCCAAAAATCCCTACAAAACAACCTAAACCTCTGTAATATTTTCATAATACCCTCCAAAAATGCAAAGAATTCCATGAAGTGACAAAACTTCACCTCTTAGCAGAAATAAACAGCACATAAATTTCTAAATTAACGCTGAAACAACATCCTCTTACCCATAAAGCACAGTAAACACGCAAATTGACTACCTGCCACTCATCATTCGATTCAGAAACGCATATCCTACAAAAGACTCTTCCACACGCATAAAACAACTCGCTGAAGCATACTATCCTGTCGCCTTTTCCCAATAAAAAAACACAACAGGCCGAAGCCCATTGTGTTTTCATTACTGAAATTATTTTTTCTCAGCAAGCCATTTTGCAACAGCGTCCAATTCATCTCCGGAAATCAATCCACCTGGCATGCCGTTTGGCGTACCGTTTTCGATAATATCATGGATTTCAGACTCAGATAGTTCCGAACCGACATTTGCAAGCGCAGGAGCACTACCGCGTCCTTCAAGATTGCCTCCGTGGCAAGTCGCACAGTTTGCTTGGAATACTTTATCCGCATCAACGCCGCTTGCAGTATCCCCGCCAGCATTGTTGTTGTCGGTTTTGTTTCCACCGCCACATGCACCAAGTACAAGCACCGCACCAAACATTACCGCTACTAGCTTGTTCTTCATTTTCCTTCCTCCTGTCGTAAAAATGATGAATACTTCATCCTTAATTATATCAAAGCATGAGGAAACAACACTTGCATAGAAGCATCCAATTTTATCAAATTGATGACAAAGTGGATTATTTTTCTTTGCACTGATCTTTCCTGCATTGCCTTTACCTTTTACTATACACATAAACGAAAATTTAAAACCCTTTACCAAAAAGAAAAAGCGCACCGAAGTGCACTTTTTAATGTATAGTTTTCATTAAACGAATCAAGATATTTTAGAGCGTAGATACGCATTAATGAACATGTCGATTTCTCCGTCCATTACAGCGCCAACATTTCCCGTTTCCTCGTTTGTCCTATGATCTTTAACCATCGAATACGGGTGGAATACGTATGAACGAATTTGGCTGCCCCAGCCGATTTCTTTCTGTTCACCACGAATTTCAGCTAAACGCGCTTCTTCTTCTTCAACCTTGATTTGGTACAATTTTGCTTTCAATAAATTCATTGCCCGTTCACGGTTTTTAATTTGTGAACGCTCCGTTTGACAGGTCACAATTGCACCGGTTGGAATATGTGTAATCCGAACGGCTGAGTCGGTCGTATTGACGTGCTGTCCACCCGCGCCACTTGAACGGTACGTATCGATTTTCAAATCCTCAGTACGGATTTCAATATCAATATCCCCATCAAACTCAGGCATTACTTCCACAGAAGAGAATGATGTATGGCGGCGACCTGAAGAGTCAAACGGTGAAATTCGGACTAAACGATGAACGCCTTTTTCAGCTTTCAAATAACCATACGCATTATGGCCTTTAATTGAAAGTGTGACAGACTTTACGCCCGCTTCATCCCCCGCTTGATAATCAAGAGTTTCAACCTTATATCCTTGGTCTTCAGCCCATCTTGTATACATACGAAGCAACATAGAAGCCCAATCCTGCGACTCTGTACCTCCCGCTCCAGAATGAATTTCAAGAACGGCATTACTGCTGTCAAACTCATCGCTCAACAACATTTGTAAATCGAAATCATCCATTTTTTTCTTGAATTCTTTCAACTCGGATACCAATTCCTCTTGTAGCTCTTCATCAGCCTCTTCACGAAGCAACTCAAGTGTCATTTCCAAGTTTTCCTGCGTCTCATTCAAATCATTGAATGCACCAACCGACGCTTTCAAAGCATTTGATTCCGAAATGACTTTTTGCGCACGATCTTGGTCATCCCAAAATCCCGGTTCCAACATCACCTCGTCTAATTCCTGCATCCTTGCCTCTTTGTTTTCTAAGTCAAAGAGACCCCCTGAAGTCCGCTAATTTCTTAGCTGTTTTGTCGAGTTCATTGCGAACATCGGATAATTCCATCATAATAATTTCCTCCTGAAATAAAATCAAATTGAGAATCGAACAACGTAGAATTCGATTTGCCTTAATTTCTGCGTCATTTGCAGAAATTAAGGCACCTTTACACCATTTTAGTTGCATTGGTTCCTCCGACTGACACACATGCATAATTACAAGTTATGAAGTCAGAACAACGTAGAGTTCGATTTGCCTTAATAAAATTTTCCTGTTAAAAACATTTTAAGCTGACTTGAGATGAAGCCTACTAAGCGAAAAGTAGTAATGCAACCACGTCACATAAAACACCCATCAGCCGCAGATCGCTCCGCAGGCTGATGGAATAGATGCATTAACTTATTTTATGATATGGCACCATTTGCGTCCAATCATTATTTAATGGAGACACAAATAATATTAACCTTTACCATGACAATTTTTATATTTTTTGCCGCTTCCGCAAGGACATGGATCATTTCGGCCAATATTGACCTTACGACGAATCGGCTTCTTCGCCACTTTCTCACCATCTTCTTTCGGATTGACAGCTTGCCCCTTCGCAACCTCTTCTCGCTCCAAGTTGTTGCGGATTTCTGCCTTCATTACATATTTCGCAGCATCATTCTCAATCGCCATTACCATATCTTCAAACATAGCGAAGCCTTCAGACTGATACTCACGAAGCGGATCTGTTTGACCATAAGCACGTAAATGGATACCGTGGCGCAATTGATCCATCGCATCGATATGATCAGTCCATTTCGTATCAATTGCTCGTAAAAGAACGACTTTCTCGAATTCACGCATGCGCTCATCGGACATTTCCGCTTCTTTCTCATCATAGCGTTCCATAACAGCTTGGCGGATCAATTCGATCAATTCCTCAGATGATTTGCCTTCCATTTCTTTTGCGGTCAATGTACCTTCCGGCAGCAAATTCGCACCTAAGTAATCTTCAAGACCTTTCAGGCTCCAGTCTTTTTCACCATCAGGCGCATGCATTGCAACTGCCCGTTCAATGACATTTTCCAACATCCCTTCCAAAATTGGACGGACATTTTCAGATGCCAACACTTCATTTCGCTCTTTATAAATAATTTCACGCTGTTGGCGAAGGACATCGTCGTATTGCAGCAACCGTTTCCGAGAATCAAAGTTGTTCCCTTCAACCCGTTTCTGAGCTGACTCAACGGAGCGTGTTACCATTTTCGATTGAATCGGCGTGGAATCATCCATACCTAATTTCGTCATCATATTTTTCATCTGCTCTGAACCGAATCGGCGCATCAATTCATCTTCAAGAGACAAATAAAACTGTGTTACACCTGGATCTCCTTGACGCCCAGAACGACCGCGAAGCTGATTATCGATCCGGCGCGATTCATGGCGCTCTGTGCCAATAACCGCAAGGCCGCCAAGTTCTTTAACACCATCACCTAATTTAATATCCGTACCACGGCCCGCCATGTTCGTCGCAATTGTCACTGCACCCTTTTGACCTGCTTGTAAAATGATTTCGGCTTCTCTACCATGGTTTTTCGCATTCAATACATTATGCGGAATTCCATACTTTTTCAAGAAGTTTGAAATGATTTCGGACGTTTCAATTGCGACTGTTCCGACAAGAACTGGTTGGCCTTTTTTATGGCGATCCCTAATATCTTCGGCAACCGCTTTATACTTTCCATCCATCGTTGCGTAAATCAAATCAGGACGGTCATCACGTGCAATCGGACGATTTGTCGGCACTGCAATTACATTCATATTATAAATATTACGGAACTCTTCCTCTTCCGTCTTCGCTGTACCAGTCATGCCGGCAAGCTTATCGTACATACGGAAAAAGTTTTGGAACGTAATCGTTGCAAGCGTCATCGTCTCATTTTGAACTTCCAAACCTTCTTTCGCCTCTATCGCTTGGTGAAGCCCATCGCTATAACGACGACCTTTCATGAGACGTCCGGTGAATGAATCGACGATCACTACTTCGCCCTCTTGAACGACATAATCAACATCGATATGCATACTTGCATGTGCTTTCAATGACTGGTTGATTGCATGGTTCAATGTTACGTGCTTCAAATCGAACAAGTTCTCAATGCCGAAAGCTTTTTCAGCTTTCTCAATTCCAGATTCCGTCAAAACAACGCCTTTTGTCGACTCATCATATGAGTAATCTTCTTCTTTTTTCAACGTCGCAACAAATCGGTTCGCTAATCCATATAGCTCCGCCGATTTCGCTGCTTGCCCCGAAATGATCAATGGCGTACGCGCTTCATCGATCAAAATGGAGTCAACCTCGTCAATTACTGCATAATGCAGTGGTCGTTGCACTTTATGTTCTTCATACAAAACCATATTGTCACGCAAATAGTCGAACCCCAGCTCATTGTTCGTCGTATACGTCACATCGGCCTGATAAGCTTCACGCTTCTCTTCTTTTGATAAACTATTTAAATTCAATCCAACCGTTAATCCTAAAAACTCAAAAAGCTCGCCCATCTCATTCGCGTCACGGCTCGCCAAATATTCGTTCACCGTGACGACATGGACGCCTTTTCCTTCAAGCGCATTCAAATAAACCGAAAGAGTAGACGTCAACGTCTTACCTTCCCCGGTTTTCATTTCCGCGATATTCCCTTCATGCAAAGCGGCTGCACCCATAATTTGAACACGGAATGGATACATCCCCAATACACGGCGTGAAGCTTCACGCACTACTGCAAAAGCCTCTGCTTGAATATCATCAAGTGAAGTGCCTCCTGCAACCCGCTCTTGGAACTCAGCGGTCTTCTCCTTCAATTGCTCATCAGTTAAACGCTCCATTTCTTCTGCAAGCGCTTCAACCGAATCTGCAATCTTTTCAAGACGTTTCAAATCTCTTTTATTCGGATCAAACATTTTATTCAATACGCCAAGCATATACGTCACATCCTCATTTAGTTCACCCTTCATTTTAACACTGTAAAAAGCACCGTGCAAATCGTCTGAATGATTTATAACCCTTTTATCCTAAAACCTCTCAGAAATCAATTTTCCTTCAAATAAAACATAGCGATAGTCAACAATTTATAGACGTTCTCCGCTCTAAAACGTTGCAACGCCTTATTCGCATAAACAACTGCTGTCTGATACGCATCAACCACATTAAATACTCATAACCGACAAACTCATACACATAAATACCATCCCTTACGCATTGCGCATGCAATGACCATATAATTTCTCTCAAGACAGCATAAGCACTAACCTCAAACGCATAACTCCCAGCCCGGCGCGCATTAAACTCTTCAAAGCAGCATAAACACCGCCAGCACACGCATATACTCCTACAAAGCAGCATAAACGCCAGCAGCACGCGCATATACTCCTACAATGCCGCATAAACACCTGCAGCACACGCATAAATTCCTACAATGCCTCATAACGCCTGCAACACACACATATACTCCTACAATGCCGCATAAACACCAGTAACACACGCATATACTCCTACAATGCCGCATAAACACCTGCAGCACACGCATAAACTCCTACAAAGCAGCATAAACGCCAGCAACACACGCATATACTCCTACAATGCCTCATAACACCTGCAGCACACGCATAAACTCCCCCAAAACCCGCAAAAAAGCCCTCGAATCACTCGAGGGCCTGTCATCTTTATTAGTTTGTTTCAATTAAACCGTATTTACCGTCTTTCCGCTTATACACAATGTTTGTGCCATCAGATTCCGCATCTGTAAAGATAAAGAAATTATGGCCTAACATGTTCATTTGTAATATGGCTTCTTCCTGATCCATTGGCTTCAGATCGAATTGCTTTGTGCGGACTACTTGGAATTCTTGATCCTCAGTCAAAGCCTCGTCATTGTTGTTCTTCTCTCTCTCAACTGATTGCAAAAAGGCTGCGACGCCTTCTCGTTCACGGAATTTACGATTTACTCTTGTTTTATATTTTCGAATCTGTCTTTCAAGTTTATCAACGATTAGGTCAACCGCCGCATACATATCGTCGTGGCGCTCTTCCGCGCGGAGTGTCAAGTTTTTCATTGGGATTGTAATTTCCACTTTAGTCTGTTTGTCATTGTAAACTTTCAGATTTACGTGGGCTGTAGCATTAGCGCCTTCAGTGAAGTACCGTTCCAACTTCTGGACCTTTTTCTCAACGTACTCACGAATTGCTGGAGTTACCTCAATATTTTCCCCTCGGATGTTAAAGTCTAGCATATGAACTCCTCCTTTAATTAACCGTTGATATATATTTCTCCATATTCTCTCCAAAACCCTTTTTAATTTTGAAGAAAATATTAAGAACTTGTCGAAATGTGACGAAAGCATGTACAGCATTTTCTTGCACATGATAACGTTACATATATAGGTCTGCATACCCCGTTGCGCTTGCTCCTAATCAGAGCGCAGACCTACCATCTTACCGGAAGTCTATAGGTGGATTCAAAAGGACGACTCCGGCTCATACAATGAGCTTTTTCATCCTTACTGCTATTATACCAAACAAACGAGTATTTTTCTTTCTTTTCGATACAATTATTCAGAAAATTAATTAAGAGTGCCTATCTTTATCGTACTTCAGTCAACTCCTTCGTCCGTTTCATCGTCCCTTCCAACGTTCCAACAACTTGTTCATTATCACGAACCGTCTCATGCACTGTCGCATTCACCTCTTCAAGAGAAGCACTTGATTGCGCCAACAACTCCGCGAAATCTCCCGTCATTTTGCCGATGTTCGCCGTTTCATCAGCAATTCTCTTCATCTTCTCATCAAACCGTCCGAACCTCTCATGCAAACGATCCAAAGTATAATGCATCGATTCTACATTTCCTTCTGCCGACACGGTCAGCTTGCCCTGCTCCCTAAGCTTCTCTGTGCTACCCGATAAATTTAACTGTGATTCCTTATTCATCCGGTTTACTTCCGTCAAATTGTCGTTTATTTCATTTAAAGTTTCAGCTGTCATTAATGATAATTTCCGTATTTCCTCGGCTACAACTGCGAATCCTTTGCCATGAGTTCCTGCGCGAGCCGCTTCAATTGATGCATTCAATGCCAATAAATTGGTCTGTTCCGTAATTGTTTCGATTGATTTCGCCAATCCATTCGTCCGTTCGATATTTTCCGTCAAAGCAGTAAAAGAGCGATTCAGATTACCTAAAAGCGCTTCGACATCCATCATTCCTTTACGAACTTTCCTCATCGTATCAACAACTTCTTCGGAACTCTCTCGCAGATAACTTGTTTCTCCAAACATCCGCTCCGCCTCTAACCGCATTTCAGCAACATCCTCACGAGCAGCCTGTGAAAACTGAGCAATTTGTCCGATTTGCGCAGCCTCCTGTTCCACTCCCGCTGCTAATCCATCCATAATGGTTAACAGCTCCTTTTGAGATGCTAAATGCCGCTCTGCCGTTCGCCCAATAGAATCCAAATCATTTGCCACTTCTTCGACGTTATGATTCAATCGCTCACGCTTCTTCGCTTCTTCATTCGCCCGCTCAGTTTGCTCTTGAGAAAATAGGCTAACTTGAGCCTCTAACTTTTTCGTTTGCCTTATCTGAATCAATAAACCCGCCCCTAACAAAATCAGTGTCAACATGACACTTCCTTTGCTCGAAGCAATTTGCTCCTGATGCGGATATTGCCATAGGAAAACGATCATGACGATGATCGACAATCCAAATCCGAAAGACATAATACGCATGGAAGCATGTACGCTTGCAATACCTGCTATGAAAAACGCAATGCCTGCAGTTGCCAATGAAGGATCACCGGCAATCCCATTGAATATCGCTGCAGCAGCTGTAAACCCAATAATAATCCATGGAAAGATCCTTTCGATAAGCTCACTTCTTTTCGCTAACAGGTAAATAATGACCGAAATCGTTACAGGAACCGCCATACTCACTGTTTTCAAACCATCTTGTCCAGTCAATAAATAAAACAAAGTGCCAATGAAACTTGAAGCCCCCAATGTTGCAAATAAAATAAAATTCTTTTTCGCAAATTGCTCCTGTACAAACTGTTCCACATTCCCCATTGCCATCCCGCTCCCCTCTTGGCATCTGTTAATTTGAAATCACGATCGATTGAACAGTTAAAAAATGTATGCAGTAATGCCCTCGCACTTTATTCACATAAACGAACGGCTTCCCTATGCGTCTTCTCTATCGTCTGTGCAATTACCTGCTGTTCATCTGTTAAATTTGTCAATGTGGCATTCAGTTCTTCTATTGAAGCAGTGCTTTGTTGCACGGTAGCGGCAAAATCCATCGTCCGGCGCTGCACCAATTCACTGCTCTCCAAGACAAGGAGGAAGTCCCCTTTAAACTTGTGCAAAGCCTTTTGCAAACCTTCCATTGCAGTAAAAAGCACTTCAAAAGCCTGTGTAGAAGTATTCGCAACAACAGCCTGACTTTCCATTTGGACAAACCCTTCATCCAACTTCGCAACGGACTGTTCAGTATACCGATTGACCTCTCCCAAATTCCGATCGATTTTTTCAAGCGTATTACTCGTTAAACCAGCCAATTTCCTTATTTCCTCAGCAACGACCGCAAAGCCTTTTCCGTGTTCACCAGCCCGTGCTGCTTCAATCGAGGCATTCAGCGCTAAAAGATTCGTCTGCTCCGTAATCGCCTTTATTGAACCAGCGAATTCATTCGTCTCCGCAATTTTATTCGTTAGCATGCTGAACGTTTCATGCAGCTCCTTGAATGTCAAAATAAATACCTGGATTTTCTCCTTTAATTCCCCCATTTTTATTGCACCTTCATCAGCACGCTCCCCTGCTTTAACTGCTTGATCCGCAATGCCACCAAGCCCTTCAAATATTTGCGTTACTGCTTCATTCGCCTGCTCAGTGTTTTCTGCAATTTCAGTAATATGGTCTGCCTGCTGCTGGCTGCTCACACTTACTTCATTGACAGCCAACAACATTTCACGCTGGGAACGAGCATTCGTTTCTGAGCTTTCTGTTAGCTGCGCCAAATAATTTGTAATCGTTTTAACCGTATGTTCCATTTTTTCTTTCAGCTGTTGCTCTTCAAAAGCTTTTGATGCTGTAAGTTGAACAAGCTCTTCCACATGGGCAAAAACTTTTCCATTTTGTCGAACGACCAATAGTAAAATGACACCCGCCAAAAATTGTAAAATAACTAAATTTCTACCGCTCGTCTCGACTAACTGTGGATCTACAAAAAGGCTATTGTTCATAATCATTGCAATGATACTTAATATAAAACCAAACATCATAATGCGCATTTTTCCATGAATCGGTGAAAGAGCCAACAACAAAACAACTACACCAATCGAACCTAAGTTTGCTTCCGAAAAATACATAATTGAAATCGCAATTGCAAAATTTAATAGTAATAATACATAAGGCAAATAGGTCGAAAAAGGACGCCATTTTATTGAAATTACATATGCAAGTAATGCAAAAACAAACGGAATGGCAACTGATAGTAGTATTTCTGCCGGTGATCGCTGTATCAGCTGAGCGACGAGCCCTAATCCCGCAGCTATAGAGAAACCAATAATCATGATTCGATTTTTTTGTAGCCAATCTTCCATTCGTACTTGTTCAAGATTCAATAATGACACACCCTTCAGCAGTTAGGTTAATAGGATCATATTATGACAATATAATAAGTAAATATTATCATGAATGAACAATCATTCATATAGGTGGAACTAACCATTCTGAATACTAAGATTACGTATAAAAATGACCCAATGCTTTGTTTTGAAATTGTGTTATCGCTTAGCGTTGAGGATTTTTTTACGAAATATCAATTCTTTATAATAGATACCGTCAAGACAATTGATCAATTTGGAAAGATCGTACTTGAACCATTTATTAGTCAACTATTAAACTGGCCAGCAGTACTTCTTCTATAATCAAAAAACTGCACCTTACATGTTAGAACGTTCTAACAAGTAAGGTGCAGCTAAAATCTTAATGATTATTTATTGTTTCGTATCATAGAAAGTACCATCTCGCGCTACTTTTCCATAAGGATTTACATAATGTTTCATATGCTCTTTTTTCGACTGAGCCGCTGAAATATCCGAGCGAATCTGCTTCGTAAACGTAGTCAACGCCTGAACGACTCGTTGTTCAATAGCGACCAGTTCCTTTCCGGCCAATTCTTCCTCCGGAGTAAAAGGAGCCACGATTTCCCGTTGCAGTTCATCTCGTTCGTCCAAAAGACGCTCGATTTGTTCAATTAATTCATCACGTTGCTCTTCTCCTGATTGACTGGTCAAATAAAGTAGCCGATCAGCTACTTCTTGCCAGCGTACCATCGCGGGCCGAATCATATTTCATCCATATTCGCATACTGTTTTTGCCGGTTGATCTGAATCACTTGCTTCCAAGTATCGCGAAACTCCGTCATAATGTCCGCAGCTTCATCATAGAACTTGCTTTCATTTTTAATATTCGCTTCTAATAAACGATTATTAACAAAATCATATAACGTCATCATCTGCTCAGACACTGCAACGGACGTATCCAAGGTGACCATCAGCTCAGAAACGATCGCTTGAGCCTTCTGCGTCGCTTTATTTTTCTCCTCGATATCGCCCGTCTCCAATGCCTTCTTCGCCTGATGAATAAATTTCAGACAGCCATTGTATAACATAAGCGTCAACTCGCCAGGCGTCGACGTATTCACCGAATTGTTCTGATACGTTGCATACGGATTGTTTATTGCCATTATTGCTTGTCTCCTTTAAAAGGGATTCTCAAAGCGGATGAATCCGCTTGTCTAGAAATTAGTAACCGCCACCGCCAAATGCATTCATAAGACTTGCCGATTGGGCATTCGCTCTTTGAATTGCCCGCTCCATCGCTGTAAACTGTCTCCATAAACGATCTTCCGTCATTTTTAACCGTTCTTCAAAACGCTCGATTTGCTTGTTCATGTCATCCAAATTCTTGCCTAAAGTGAACGTATCATTCACATCGCCCACTTTACCAGCACGCTTTTGAATAGTCTTTTGAGTTGCATCAACAATTGTACGTAATTGACGGGCAAAACCGTGTTCAGTTTTCTTCGCATTATCACCTGCATCATATGAAAACAGTTGGTGAATCTTGTTCGGATCTTCGGAAATGGCTTTTTTCAATTTATCTTCATCTATAATTAATTTACCGTGATCTAAATAGTTTTTAGAACCCGTAATACCAATATCCTTTAAAGAAATCGACTCATTTTCTCCCATGCCTGGCAGTTTGATAGATCCAGTCAATGCAGTCCGCATTTGCGTCAACATACTTGAAATTTCCGAGTCATTACGCAGCGTGCCGCTTTTCGCCTTCTCTTCCCAAAGCTCGATTTCCTTTTCTGTCATCTCTTTTTTCTGCTCAGCAGATAAAGGTGGGAATGAACGGTATTTCTGCTCTCGTATTTGTTTATTCAAATCTTCGATTAGCGTATTGTATTCATCGATGAATTTAACAACGTTTTCGAAGATTTTTTCTGTGTCTGGCGAGGAGTTGAAAGAAATTACCTTTCTTTCCCCATCAATTACATTTCCGTCTGCATCTAATGGAGATGTAACTTGCTTTAATGACATTTCGAAACCGTTTATTTGAAAGGTATTTGAGGAACGTTGCGTTCGTAAACCGTTATAAGTAAAATCCGCATTTTTCCCTTCTTCTACTTGAACACCTTCTCCAGTTAACTGAAGCTTTTCAGCAAGATTGCCGCCATCAGCATCTTCAATGCTAATCGTTCCCTCGCCACTATTTTTCGCTGTCAAAGCAATTTTTCCAGTAAATTCATCATAAAAAGCTGTTACTTTAGTATCTTGGTTGATTTTCGCAATTACAGCTCCTACTGAGTCATTTACTGAGACTTTTATTTCGTTACCTTCTTCAGAACCTGGAGCTGTAATTTTCAAAGTGACAAAACCATCTTCCGATTCAACACCAAGGTCTGATAACTTAAGCGTATTCATCTCATCAAGTGTATACTTTTCATCAGTAGTGCCATCTTTAACAATCGATTTCCCCTGCAAAGTAGCATTCTTCGCAAGTTGGTGAACCTCAAGTGTCCCAGAAAAATCGCTTGTAGAACTAATATTCTTTACTGCAACATGATCAGGCATTGAAACCGACACTGTTTTATGATTAAAGTTCTTCGATAGAATCATATTATTAAACGCATTCTGACTAAAATCAAACAGCTTTCGATTCACTGCACGGTAATCATCCACTTGCCATTCCAAATACTGTTTCTTCTGGTTAATTTTATTTAACGGTATACGGTTTGCCGTCATCATGTCTTTAATAATCTGTTCCGTATCCATTCCTGTTGCTAATCCACTAATTCGCATTGTTTAAAAACCTCCTCAAATTTTTCGGTCGATAAGCAGTCCGACAAATTCCTTCATTGCCGCGTAGATATCCATGAGCTTCTTTGAAGGAACCTCTCGGACAACCTCGTCTGTTTTCGAATCGACAATCGTAACATAATACTCATTCAATTCATCATGCAGCTTAAACCGCAGCTGTGTATTGACGCTTTCTAAAAACGTATTCATGCTGTCTGTCATTTGCATCGCTTTTTCAACAGGCAGATGGCGTTCCTCTTGGGATTGTTGTTGGGCTTCAACCGATATCGCTTGGACTTCAGCAACCATCACTTCCGTCTCTACCGGAGCGCCTTCCATCCTCGCCCCAATTGGTTGAGATCCATTTCCCCCAATTCGTCCGACCATATTCCAAACCTCCCCATAAACTTGAAACATCGTTACCAATTGTATCGGCTATCCGAAAGAAAAGTTGAGCAAAATGAGACAAAATAACGTATTGAAATGAAATAGATAAGAAAAAGATCCCAGACTTTCTTTAAGTTAAGTCTACGATCTACTTCATCTCTCATTTATTGCTACAACTTTCTATAAATTTTTTAAACAATTTCTCTGATAGAATGTCCCCGTTATTTGCCAGCACTTCCGGATGCCATTGAACACCGATTACAAATTTATGCTTTTCACTTTCAATCGCTTCTACGACCCCATCATTCGCTATTCCCGTAATCCGCAATGGCTTTGCCACATCACGAACAGCTTGATGATGAAATGAATTCACAAAAATCTCGTGAATATTGGCAATCTCTAAAAGTTTACCACTTGAAATCCTTATTGAATGTGAAGCATGGCCCCTCTTTGCAATTTGCTTATGTTGGATTAAAGACTTTTCATATTGCGACTCCAAATCTTGATAAAGCGTTCCGCCAAAAATAACATTTATCATTTGCATTCCTCTGCAAATGCCTAAAATAGGTTTATCCGCATTTAACATTTGACGTGCTAAGCGAATTTCCATTGAATCACGTCCCGGAGTAACACGACCTAATTTCGTATGCGGGTCTTCACCAAAATAGTATGGGGCAACATCATCTCCTCCAGTTAACAGCAACCCATCCACTAAAGATGCGTACTGCATCACATCTTCGTCAATCCCTATTGGTAGAATAACCGGCGCACCCCCTGCCCGGGTGACCGCCTCTATATAAGCATATTGCAGTTGCTGGGTATCCTCATCATCTACATTGCATGTAATTCCGATAACCGGTTTCATGTACACATCTCCTTTTCGTTATTTTATTACAATAATGGTCGTCCAACTCTATACCCAATATTCCCCAACTAAACAATTGTAGTAATTTACCGAAGATAGTTTTGTAATATACTTATTTAAAGGGTTTGGAGGAAACAGCCTTGCTTAAATCAATCAAGACAAAAATTATTGCAACTGTCACTGTTTTGTTTGTAATCGGGATTACAATTATGACAACAATTAGCAGCTTACAAGTGAAAGATCGTACGCAAGATACTGTCATTCAATCGAGTGAAGCGCTTGTCGGTGGCATGAGCAATATTGCGGAAAACTTTTTAGGGCAATACGGAAAAGGGATCGAATTTTTATCGACTGCTAAAAGCTTGCAATCATCTGATAGCAATGAAGCATTTCGTCAATTTAATGAGGAAATGCAGCCGTTTCTTGCAATTTATCCTGATGTATCATCCGTTTACTTCGCATTGCCAGACAAATCGGTAATGATCTATCCAAATACAGACTTGGGAGAGAGTTTTGATCCAACTACAAGAGAATGGTACGAAAGGGCAGCTACTGTATTAGTTGAAGTTGCTTGGTCAAAACCATACGTCGACGCTGCATCTGGTGAATGGGTCATTACAGCATCCAAAGCCGTTATGGCTGACAGCAAAATGATTGGCGTTGTTGCGCTCGATATACAACTGTCCAAATTAGACGAAATGATTTCTTCGACCGAAATCGGTTACGAAGGGATTCCTTACATATTAGACAGCGAAGGAAATGTCATTAGCCACCCAACGTTGAAAGGGGAAAACGTCAAAGAACGGCCTGATATGAAAGAAGTCTACGCTTCGGACTCTGGAGAAGTTCGTTTCAAGAATGAAGAAGGCGTAGATCGACTGAATATATTCTCGACAATTCCTGATTTTGGATGGAAAGTCGGAGCTGTATATGAAGAGAAGCACATTGCCAAAACGGCAAATGAAATGCGGAATTCTATGATCATTATTGCAGCAATCATTGTATTTGCTACTTTTGCCGCATTATACTTTGTCATTAAACAAATCGTTAAACCGATCAGCTCTATGAAAGATGTCATGAATACAGTGTCTAATGGTGATTTGACTGTATTGGCAAATATTAGTACAAAAGATGAAATTGGAGATCTTGGGCAGCATTTTAATACGATGATCCATCAAACAAAAGATGTGATCACTACTGTTCAACAATCTGCCAAAAACGTTTTGCTCAATTCCGAGTCCCTAAGTGCCATAGCCGAAGAGACGAGCGCATCGAGCATGGAAGTTTCCTACGCGATCAATGAAATCGCAAATGGCGCTGCGAAATCCGCGGAAGACGCAGAACTTGTTGCAGAACGAGCTGACCGTTTAGGCAAACAAATTGAAAAAATCATTGAAAAAGCAGATATGATGAATGAAATAGCCCATAAAACAGGTGCGATGAATACCGAAGGAAAAGAACGAATGAATGAAATGAAGCATTCATTTACAAACTATGAATCTGATTTGCGCTCTATGTCAGTGGTCATTGAAACATTGAGCGAAAAAGTGAATGCAATCGGAGGCGTCATGCAGACGATCACGGACATTTCCGCACAGACGAATTTATTGGCATTGAATGCAAGTATTGAAGCTGCACGTGCTGGTGAACACGGAAAAGGGTTCGCCGTTGTTGCTGAAGAAGTTCGGAAATTAGCGGAACAATCATCGCTTTCAACAGACCAAGTACAAGCAACGATTCTTGAATTGCAAGCTGAATACAAAATCGTGACAAATAATATGAAGAAAACAATCGGTAATTTCCAGCAGCAAACTGTTATCGTCAATGAAACAGAATCAACATTTAGCACGATTACTTCACTTATGGAGAAGATGCAAACTTCGATTGAGGAAGTCACTTCTGAAATTGATCGCGTTGTTGCCTATAAAAACGAAGTTTCAGAAACGATCCATACGATGGCTGCTACTTCCGAAGAAACAGCGGCAGCTTGTGAAGAAGTTAGCGCCTCAACTGATGAACAGCTACACGCTATCCAATCAGTCGCACAATCCGCAGAAACACTAACAAAGTTAAGTGAGGAATTAAGCATCGCAGTAGAGAAATTTAAAATATAAATCGATTTTTGTTGGAGTGTTGTGTTGATTGATGAACGTTTTCGCTCAAAGAATACTTGTTCCGATTTTTAGTCTGCAGCCACCCGATACATGGCAGCGACCGGGCAAATTGCGGTATAACCGATCAATCAACAAAGGAGACCTCCCGATACTTATCTTTAACCGCTTGATATCCAACGGCAAACGCCTGATAACAAGCAGCAACCGAGCGGTTTCCTACACCAACCGCCCGATTCGAAGCAAAAAGTGATCAATAAACACTCTCAACTGCAATATACAAACGATTAACTTAAACTCTATTACTAAAAAGCTGTACTGGACGATTAAAGCCGGTACAGCTTTTCAATTCTAACAACCATCTGCTTTTTACTCATTACAATTGTCGACTGCTAAAATGCTTGAAAAGAATAATTAATCCCTGAAAACACTCTCTTCCTATTGTTGATATATTAACTGAATTAAGAACACTATTATTATTTATATATAGCTAAACATAGTACTTAATAATCCGAAATGAAAGGTTGTATGAATAACCTAAAAAAAGGAAGGTGCGACCATGTTTAAGTCCATTAAAACTAAAATTATCGTTACAGTGTCCGTTTTGTTCATTATCGGTATATCAATCATGACTGCACTTTCAATTCTACACGTTAAAGAAAAAACGAGGGAAAGCATCGTTGGGCAAAGTGAAACTCTCATACATGAAATAGGGGCATTCGTTGAAAATTTCATTGATTTGCATGAGAAAGGGCTTACTCAACTATCAAATTCCTCTCATTTGACGGATTTTGCAGATGCTGATGGAAATTATGCTGAATACCTACCTGCCATGGAAAAGGAATTTAATTCATTCCTAAAACTATATGACAATACATCTATGCTTTATTTCGCGTTGCCATCGAAAGAGATGTTGACCGTTCCGAAAGCAGATTTAGGCAGTGACTATAACCCAACAGAATTTGAATGGTATCAGGAAGCAGCTGCGAATCCAGAGAAAGTGTATTGGACAGAACCGCATATCGACCGCGCGACGGGTGAATACTCGATTAGCGCCATGAAAGCCGTCCAAAAAGACGGTAAGCTCATCGGCGTATTAGGTCTTGATATTCGAATGGACCAGTTGGCAGCAGCCATTTCTACGAAAGATATTGGCCATAACGGGTTTTTAGCACTTTTTGATGCACAAGGGACAGCGATGGTTCACCCTGAATCTGCAGGAGAGAATCTGATGGACGCTCCTTACGTTGAAGAGATGTTTCACTACGAAAACGGCAAAGAGCGCGGCGACATTCAGTTTACACATGAAGGCGTTTCAAAGATCAATACATTTGCAACCGTGTCCGGCTTAGGATGGAAGATCGCCGCAATATACAGCACGAAAGAAATTGATCAGCTATCCAATTCCTTGAAATTATGGATGATCATTATAGAAGTCGGTATCTTAATTTTATTTATCGTAGTTCTTTACCCGGTCATCAATCGTACAGTGAAACCGATACAGAAGCTGAAAGCACTTATGCAAGCAGTTTCTGCCGGTGATTTAACGGTCAGATCTACGATTCAGTCAAAAGATGAAATCGGAGAACTTGGAGATTATTTTAATAAAATGATTGAAGACACTAATCGTGTAATTGCTCTCGTCAATCAATCAGCAGAGGATGTACGCACACATTCTGAAGGCTTAAGCGCAACTGCTGAGCAAACGAACGCTTCAAGCAATGAAGTTGCTCACGCTATCGGAGATATCGCAAATGGCGCATCACGTTCCGCGGGAGAAGCCGAGGCCGTTACGGAACGAGCAGAATTATTGGGCAAGGAAATCAATACAATTACCGGGAAAACTGCCCAAATGCAGGAGCTTGCAACAAAGGCCGGTGACATGAATTCCAGTGGACAAACACAAATGAACGAACTAAAACAATCTTTCGAAGGCTGGGAGATTGAAATGAAGTCGATGGCCGAAGTAATTGACACGTTAGAAGAAAAAGTGATGGCGATCAACGGCGTTATGGAAACGATTACCGAAATTTCATCTCAAACAAATCTACTTGCGTTGAATGCCAGCATCGAAGCAGCACGTGCAGGAGAACACGGAAAAGGCTTCGCAGTCGTTGCGGAAGAAGTCCGTAAATTGGCCGAACAATCCGCTCGATCGACGGAAGAAGTGAAAGCGACCGTCATTGAATTACAAGAAGGCGCAAAACAAGTTTCCCAACAAATGATTGACACAAGGGAAAACTTCCACCAGCAATGTATCGTCGTCAACGACACCGAAGTAACTTTCGATCAATTAACGACAGTAATGACTGATATGGAAATTTCGATCAATTCCATTTACCAGGAAATCCAAAAGGTTGCCGTCCACAAAGACGAAGTTAGCGAAACCATTCAAACAATGGTAGCCACTTCACAAGAAACAGCGGCGGCTTGTGAAGAAGTCAATGCGTCAACAGATGAACAAGTACGAGCGATTCAAACAGTGACCGAAGCAGCAGAAACATTGACGGACCTGAGCGAGGAATTAAGCAAAGCGGTGAATCGGTTTAAAATTTGATCGACTGCGTGGATGATATGTGATGAAGAGAGGATGCGTCAACCGATTGCCAGAGAGGGCTCAAAATTACGAAGCAACAAGATTAGTTGAGTGACATACGATCGTGTAAAGTGTGTTACCGATCGTAAAGACAGTAAAGCAGCTCGAAGATTCTTAGTAACTTCTCGTAGGTTCGAGGCAAACGATCGGAAATACAGAGAAGCCGCTTGAAAATACACATATCGACCACTTGTTGCACCCATCAATACTCATTACAAAAACAAAAAGCGCCCAGAAAATCGATTTATCGACTTTTTGGACGCTTCTTTAATTACGAACAGAAGCACTTCTCCAGGTATTTAAACAGCCTCTTCGCAAACCAATCCTCTTTGCATTGATTGTTTATAGTCTTACGTCGGTTATCGCCACTCATTTCTTCTTATTTTAGTGCCTCTAAAAACTCTACCACACTGCAATCGACCCATCTGTCCTCGACTCCGTCCCTCCTGATAAGACGCCTGTTTGTTGGTTTCTCCAAATGATCTGTCCTCTTCCAAAAGATCCGCTGTCGATTGTTGGCACAACTTGATGTCCTTTCCGAGTGAGCGCCTGTGCTAAGTAATTCGGAAAATTGGGCTCGACAAGCAATTTATTGCCCTCTACCCATTGCCAACGCGGTGCATCCAACGCAGCTTGCGGGTTCAATTTGTAATCAATTGTATTAACGACTACTTGGAAATGCCCTTGAGGCTGCATGAACCCACCCATAATGCCAAACGGGCCGACTGCATGTCCGTCTTTCGTCAAAAAGCCTGGAATGATCGTATTGTATGAACGTTTTCCTGGACGCAACACATTTGGATGATGTGGATCAAGCGAGAAATCGACACCGCGATTTTGCAGCCCAATCCCCGTCTCCGGTACGACAATTCCCGAACCAAACCCCATATAATTTGACTGTATGAATGAAACCATATTCCCCTCTTCATCCGCCGTAGCTAAATAAACCGTCCCACCCTTTGGCAATTCAATCGGTTCAGCAATGGTTGCATGCTCTTCGATACTCAAGGCTCGCAACTTTGCGTATTCTTTTGACAGTAAATACCCGGCATCAATAGGCATATCAGCCCCTTCCGTTATGAAAGCTTTGCCGTCTACAAACGCTCTTTTCATTGATTCGATTTGCTCATGTAAAGATTGCACGTCATTTTGCACAGCGGGGTTCATTTCAGAAAAAATATTTAACGCCATCAGTGCGATCATCCCTTGCCCGTTCGGAGGAATTTCCCATACATCATACCCTTTATAATTGGTGGACATTGGAGTGACCCATTCTACTTCGTATTTTTCCAAATCCGTTTTTCTTAAATAGCCGCCGTTGTTCGCAACATGAGTAACGATTCGATCCGCCAATTCTCCTTTATAAAAAGACTCTGCATTCGTTTCACCGACCATCCGCAATGTCTTTGCATGACTTTCCGACCTCCACATTTCTCCGATTGCTGGAGGACGTCCATCCGGGGCAAACGTTTTAAACCATTCATCAAAGTCTGAAGAATTCAACGCTTTGAATTTATGAAAGGCAATCCGCCAATATTTCCCTAATACCGGCGTTAACGGATACCCCTCTTCCGCGTAACGGATTGCAGGAGCCAACGATTCAATTAAAGGCAACTTTCCAAAACGCTTAGAAAGGGCTGCCCAAGCTGCAGGCACGCCAGGCACAGTAATGGGCGTAAACCCGTACATCGGCATCTTCTCATGGCCAGCCTTTTGCATCTCCACAAGTGTTAAAGCCTCTGGTGCAGGTCCAGAAGCATTGAGACCGAATAACTGATCTTTCACCCAAACAAGCGCAAACGCGTCCCCTCCGATGCCATTCGAAGTTGGCTCGACAACCGTAAGCGCCGCCGCTGTTGCAATCGCTGCATCAATCGCATTGCCTCCCTTCTGCATAATTTCAATCCCGGCTTGAGCTGCAAGCGGCTGAGACGTTGCTACCATCCCTTTTCGCGCAAATGCTGTATGGCGCGTCGCCGTATAGGGGTTGTATAAATAATCCATTGTCTTTCCTCCCTCTCGTTTTTCAACAATTCTGCATATTTATTATATAATAGTTTCAAAGTTTTGACAGATATTTTGAAAATGAGAAAATGCCACCAAGTTGCAATCCCCCATCACACATGTCGGCATGACAATGGCTCGAAAAGCATAGATAATTTTATTGCATTATACAGCCTGATTGTATATAGTCAAACTATATAGTTGCACTGTATAGTTTGACGGACTACTATAATGTTAGGGGGAATTATATGGACTTGAAAAAGTATTTACCATTAACGGAAACGACCTATTACACTTTACTATCTTTACTTGAACCTGCACACGGTTATTTGATGATGCAAAAAATTGAGCAGCTAAGTAATCATACAGTAAAGATTGCTGCAGGTACGATGTATGGAGCGATTGAAAATCTATTGAACCAACAACTTATAAAAACTGTAAAGAGTACAGATAAACGTAGAAAAACATATGTCATTACAGAAAAGGGTTTAGAAGTGCTAAAACTTGATTGCAAACGTATGAAGCATATTACCGATATCACTAATCAATTATTAGAAAATGGCTTACCAATGAATGGAGGGATTGAAGATGTATAAGTTCAAATTTTTTATGGACTTCGAAAAAGAGGAGAACTGGTTAGAGCAAATGGCAAGTAGTGGCTACCATTTGGAAAGTACATCATTAGGCTACAAGTTTCAACGAAGAGAACCTGAATTAGCAACGATAAAAATTGACTTTAGGAAGTTTAAGAATAAAGAAGATTTTATCGATTATTGTACAATGTTTGAAGATAGTGGATGGAAGCATATTTCTGGCTCCAAAGGATCGGGTATGCAGTACTTTAAGAAAATAAATGGTTCTGGAGAAGATGAGATTTTTTCTGACAATCATTCGAAAGCCGCAAGATACAAGCGTTTTGCGGATAAAAGCTTTGAATTGGCACTAAGTTTTTTACCGTTACTACTTGTGTTTTACCTATCAGATATTATGAACTTTAATGCGTTTACGAATCCAAAAGAACTTTATTTTACACCGGGTCTATGGGATAAATCCGGAACCTCATTTTGGTTTTCCTTTTTATTTGAAACACCTTTCGCTTTAATGCGGGGGTTCGCTTGGTCAATTATTCCGATTACAGTTATGTTCTATTTATTTTTTGGTTATCAATCGAATAAGCTTTATTTCCAAAACGTAGGAGTTAAAAAATAGATTACAACAAAAGGTCGGAGTGTTTTCTAAAAAGATACAAAAAGCAAAAAGTGGGTTGCTCCTCTTTCAAAGCAATCCACTTATGCCTTACCCTTCTTCTTCCACAATGACTGTTCGCCCTCTCATCTTCAGCAGAAGCGGGATTAAAAGCCATGCTGCCGCTGCGATAATAAAAACAAGTGACAAAGTTTTCGTGAAAAAGATGCTAAAATCACCGTTTGAAATCGTTATTGCCCTGCGCATATTATTCTCAATCATCGGCCCTAACACGTGCGCTAACACGAGCGGTGCGACTGGATAATCGTTTTTTGCCAATAAATAACCGACAACACCGCATCCTAACAGTAAATATAAATCGAATGTCGTATATTGCACAGCGTACACTCCGAAAAAGGAGATTGCTACAATAATCGGCAATAAGTATTTCTTCGGCGTTTGAATGACTTTCGCGAAAACACGGACATTTCAATCCACACTCCCAATACAGGGAGTGACACACGTACGGTTTGAGGGCCTGCCCATAACGGCTATTTCAATCCACACTCCCAATACAGGGAGTGACTTGCTGTATGCACAAATTGTTCTACTTTCTTTTATATTTCAATCCACACTCCCAATACAGGGAGTGACATAGGCACAATTCGGACGACCCCGTGAGTTTCGATTTCAATCCACACTCCCAATACAGGGAGTGACAGTACGCGTATGAGGAAAGTACAGTCCGCTACAATTTCAATCCACACTCCCAATACAGGGAGTGACATGGATGAAGGTAAATGGATATATAACAGCAATATTTCAATCCACACTCCCAATACAGGGAGTGACTTAATCGTATTTTCATCGAGTTTCTTTTCTTTTAATTTCAATCCACACTCCCAATACAGGGAGTGACGGATAAAGCACGTTGCGCGCACGGTACACTTACTCATTTCAATCCACACTCCCAATACAGGGAGTGACGGGCTGGCGGAAAGTGATGATAGTCTAAATTTAGGACTCATTGAATTGGGAGAGTTATAATAAACTTATCCAATTGAGCGGAGTGAAAAAGATGAAAAGACAATATGATAAAGAATTTA